>JACPZN010000232.1 GCA_016195505.1 Nitrospirota bacterium
GGGCATAGAGCGCTCTGAGATTCGAGTCCAAGGGAGCCTTTGAATTGCCTAGTCTGGCGAAACTTAGAGCAGACAGGTTGTTGAGAGCTGGAACAAGAGTGGCTCCCCGCAAGGAATCGGCCAAGTCGCCGATGCTCGCTGCTCGCAGTGCTGCCGATCCTCCCGCTGGAACTGCAGTGAGATAGCGGTTCAACCAGCCATCTTGCATGGAGAACACCCCTCGCTCGATCGTGTCCTGGTCTGTAAAGTGAGACAGCGTGTTGGCGAATCCAGCCTGGGTGATGATCGCCAACGTATTGTTGTTGTACAAGTCGAACAACGGTTGAATCGCCGGGTGCATGGCAAACGCCGAATTTGGAATAGCGATTCCGCCATTAGCGGAGCCGGGGGGCGGAATGCCGATATTGCCGGCCGCGTTAGCGGCGGATGGCCGGACGACATAGTATTGGGGGTCCTGGTAGGGGATGATGGTGTTCAGCCCATCATTTCCGCCCCGTTGGAATATGACCACCAAGGTTTTTCCCGCATTGGTTGCGGCAGCGGCAGTGCGCCGCAAAAAGTCCGCCGGAACGAAACTCATCACGAGGGCAGCTCCAGTCGCTCCCAAGACGCGTTTGAGGAACGTTCTGCGCGAAAGATTGTCTTTAACTGCCTGGCAATGCTGACAGGTATTCATGGTCACCTCACAGGTACTTATAACGTGGGCTGGCCAGAATGGTCGCTAACATCCGGTCGAGAGACGTTTCGACATTCGAGTTGTCGAGACTGAACGTTCCGCCTGCGCTTCGGAGTGTGGTGAGATAGACCTGATACTCCGTAGCAGTCACGACACGGTCGAGAGTTACATTGAGCAAGAATCCCAATACGTCTTCTTCTGTCTTGAGACCGAGGTTTTTCAACCAAACTCTCGTCAACCCACCGCTTGCGTCCGTTCCAAATATGATGGTCGATCCAAAGCCAGGAATCGTCGCTTCATAGGCGAAGCCCACCTCGTTGAAGAGGATATCTGTATTGAGCCATTCACTCGCCGCCTCTTTGTATCCGGTGGGCTCGGGTTTCTCGAACATCCCTTGCCCCATACGGACGAGTCGATCCCTGAAGGGATTGATGGAGGACCAGACACCGAGATTTCGATGAAGCCCCGCGACAAATTCCAGTGGGGTCTTAACACGGGCTCGATAGTTCGCCACGTTCCTGAAGTCCGGCGAAGTAAAGATCGCGATCAACACCTTTTTGATATCTCCGCTGGAGTCGGCAAAGACCGCCGCAACTTCATCGAGCAGCGCTTGGGACGGAGTGTCACTGACGAAGTAGACACACAGTTTCTTCGCCAGATGCTTGGCTGTTGAAGGATGCTGTGACGCAATCGCCAAGACTTGTTCCCCTTCGCCTGGTCCGTTCCCGTCGAATCCGATCGTTTGTCCCAAGAAGGTCTTGGAGCCGGGGCTGTGACGGCCGGAGACGAACCGGAAGCCCGGGCGAGCCACGTTCAACGTCGTCCAGCCGGTGAAGGTTTTGGCCGCCTCGACAATGTCCGCCTGCGTATAGCCGTTCGGATTTCCGTTCGCGTCGACGCCCAACGTACGCAGCTCTTGCAACTCGCGTGCATAGTTTTCGTTGGGATTTTCTTTCCGATTGACGTCGGTGTTCAGATAAATCATCATCGCGGAGCTCTTCGCGCTCACTGTGAGCAGGTCAAGAAATTTGCCAAACGCATTGGTGCGGAAGGCTTCGTTTTCCGCCATCTCGAACTGGCCTGCGCCGTGAGTTCGGTAATTCGTGCTGAAGTGGTTGTCCCAGAAGTACACCATCTTCTCCAGCAGCTGCCGCCGGCTGTAAAGTTTTCTGGTCAAGTCCTGGTCTTGAAGCTCCGTCAGCGACGGCGATAACACGTCGGGCAGACCGTCGGCTGTGCTCCAGTGAGATTTAGCCGCCGCCAGCATCTGGTCTGTGTCGGTATCGATGATCGGAATCGACGCGGACAGCGGAGAAGTTGAATGGAGATTGGTCGGCCACGGCAGATTGGGGTTCAACCCCAGCTGCTCTTTCATGAATCGATTTGCCCAATCGTCCGCCTGGGCCGCGTTCATTCTGGATATCGTGTTGAGCTGGTTCGGCGTTCCACCATAGGTGACACGGTTCAGCACGTGATACGCAAACCAATTGGCCGGCGCAGCAGGCAGTCCCGCTAGAGGAGGCCCTAGGGGCGGGGCGGGAGCTGCGATGATCTCCGGAGGGACTGGCGGAATCGGAGCCGAGACCATACCAACCAAACCGGGAATTTGCCGCAACAATCGTTGGATATTCCTAGTGTTGGCTTGAGCCGGAGGAGGAGTCATGACACTGCTACTATCGCCGGCTGTCGTCAGCGCTGCTACTGGCGCAGCCGCTCCAACCAACCCAGGCCTCACTGTGCTCATGCTGCCTGTAGTAGCTGGAACGGAAGCCATCGTGCTTGACGAGCTGGCCATCCCGGCATTTTTCGGAGAATCAGTCCGGGCAGAAACGCTTGCCGAAGTCTCACCTGCTCCCGTAAGGGGAACGCTCTGGGCCGTTCCACCTACGGCCGAATTCATCATCCCCTCTGATGTCCCCATTTTGGCAGGCGACTGGGTCGACTTCTTAAGAGATTTTTTCTTGGAAACTTCTTTTGCACGTGGCGCTTTCACCTCACCGCTTTGTACCGCCGGCATCCCATCGCCGCCTCGCTGAGGCCGGAGAAGCGAATGTTTCTGGGGAGCAGCTGGATCAGAAACCATCTGCGTGGTGCCTCCCTGCGCTATCGTCGCTATTGCGGACATCACCGACCACGCCAAGCACTGCACCCCCACGAGGAGTACCGCCCATGGTAATCTCTTCTCCATCACGGCCCGGCAAACCGTCTTGGTGTTACAACTTTTCATTGTTCCGGTCATGGATGACCTCCTTACAAAACATCCTGAGGTCCTATTCATGCTCACGCGGTCGTACTCATGTCGAGCAAGACCGATACCTTCGAGCCACACGCACCAAGCTCCGAGCGTAACTTATTGGGAAATCGGATAACATGCACACCGATACTCAAGGTCCATGCCTCCTGTAGCCTACAGGTCTCTGCGAACTGCTGAGCCTACAAGCCGTTCAGAATCGGCCTATGGCTGTTGAAAAGGTCCGACAAGTACAAGTAAGTACCGTGAGTAGAAGGACGACTTAGGTGATTTATTGCTTACCGAGTAGAATGGGTGGGAGAAAGTAGATAGACAACCTCTTCGACGCGAACCACGGGCATAATCAAACCGAGACCTTCCTGATCATGAGAAAAATCATACACGATCGACTCATCAGGGATGAGCGTGCCCACCATGACAACATCAACCTCAATCGACTGTCCCTGACACATTCTCTGACGCAGAATCTCGCGCTGAGGAGAAGAGGGAAGTGCGATCAGGTTCCCGGACAGATCATCGTATTTGAAGCGGACCTGGCCCCAGCTGGTCGGGGTAAACCGGGGTCCAAGGACCACGGGGAATCCACCGCTTTCAGGGTCGATTCTTGACAGTTCCCCGCTCCACACAAATGCAATCCGCCGGTGGAGCGCTTCGTTCCCCGCCCGTTTGGCATCACGTTCTCGATTTAAAGTGAACAGCCGTTCAGCATGCGCGGGATCGTGATGGCCATGACCATACACCATCGCCCAATCTGGCGGCGCACCGTCTAACTCGCGAAGGAACTGTTCGATGGAAGCGGCATCAATAAGCACACGGGTGCCTGGAGGAAGTTGCTTGCGGATCTCACTGAGATGGACGGCGAGAAGCGGCTTGATACCTGGAGATTCTTAGCCGAAAAGCGATGTGGGAATCGTGGGCAGACACGCAAGAACAACGGCACAGATAACCACGTAGATTGTTGCCGGGTCAGTCGGACGGTGCTTCAGCCAATCGTTTCTCAAAGCTTCTACGCAGGGACTGCGCTGCCTCGTTAGAAGAATCAAGAACGCCGATATCAATCAGGAGATCAATTCGCGGCCGAGGGTCGAGCCGTAGTATTGCCGATCGGCTCAGCGGCGGCGTCTCGACTACTTTCCGATAGGTCCCGAGCCAGGATTCCGTGATCGCGCGTAGTCCAGCATCTGTTGGCTTCATCCGCCCGACCGTCACTTGCTGAAGCAGCTTGATAATGGGGTCGGACTGGGAAATCGTGGCGATCGCCTGGGACAACGCCGTCTCGCTGGATTCGGACATCGATGTCAGTTCATTGAACAGGCGCCTGGCCCACGGGGATCGCCGCAACTCCCACAAGCCCCTCCCGTTCCAGACGTAGGCCATCCGCCTGTGGCTCCAATGCCAAAGGCAGAAAACTGCTTCTCCAGCTTCGTGGCTTTACATTGATGGCACGCGATCTCCGCCGAACCTTGAATCAGCAGCTCAAAGCGATGATTGCATTCCCGACAGACATATTCGAAGATAGGCATAGGCAACACTCCTTCTAGTAGGGACATTATAAGATTGCGCCGGCCGGATCGCAACGACAGGAGCCCTATGTATCAGGAAGAACAAACCTTTGCCCTCCGATTCACCCTCGAAGCCTCGTTTCCTGATGAATATGAGGGAGATGAAGACAACAAGGCCTGGGTCCAGGAGTGGGAGACTCACATCAAACCACAGATGATCAAGCTCGTCTTTGAGTCGCTCCGCAAGCATCAGGGCTGGACCGCTCATATACGCAATAGGGGCGCCTCGCCGACGGATGAGATCGAAGTTGTCCTAGCCAGGGATTTCTCGAAGTCGCTCCCGTTTTCCCTTTGACCATGACGCTGTCACGAGAGATTGGCCTTTACATCCATGTCCCCTTCTGCCGCCAACGTTGCCACTTCTGCGCCTTCTATCTCGAAATAGGCCGACCCGAGCGGATTGCGGCCTTCTGTTCCGCTCTCAGGCGTGAGATTGATCTCTATTGCCAACAGGGCCTGCTCGCCGAGCGAACTCTGCAGAGCATCTACTTCGGCGGCGGAACGCCGACAGCGCTTCCTGCAAGCCAACTGGTCGCGCTTCTCGAACTGATTCAAACCACATGGCCACCAAGCACAGCCGTGGAAGTCACGGTGGAAGCCCACCCGTCTACCGTCACGGCCAAAGACCTCAGAATCCTGGCCGATGCCGGAATCAATCGCATCAGCTTCGGCGCTGAATCCATGGATGACAAAGACTTTGCCCCCATAGGACGTCCTGGAAATGTACGGGACACGGAAACCGCAGTTGCAGCTGCACGCGCCGCCAGCTTTACGAATATCAATCTCGACCTCATGTACGGACTCCCCGGTCAATCGCTGGAGGCTTGGACAAAGACCCTCCAGTTATTGCTCATGCTTGATCCATCGCATGTATCCTGCTACGCCCTGACCATCGAAGAAGGAACGAGGCTTGCGCAGGACATTGCACGGGATCTTGCGTTGAGGCCGGAAGATGCACTTCAAGTTGACATGGAGTCAGCAGCCGAAACGCTCCTCAGCAAAGCGGGATTCATTCGATACGAGATCTCTAATTACGCTAAGCCCGGAGCAGCCTGTCGCCATAATCTGTTGTACTGGACCGATCACGACTATCTCGGACTGGGCCCGAGTGCCCAGTCCTATGTGGATGGTGTCCGGTTCGGTAATATCGCAGACCTCACGGCCTATGTGGACATGCTGGACAAGCACCGCCTGCCGGTTGCAGAGCGTATCATCCTCTCGGCTTCCGAACGGCAACGGGACGCTCTGGTGTTTGGT
The DNA here is from genome assembly GCA_016195505.1 of Nitrospirota bacterium. Taxonomy (GTDB): domain Bacteria; phylum Nitrospirota; class Nitrospiria; order Nitrospirales; family Nitrospiraceae; genus Nitrospira_D. The sequence continues at coordinate 5,747 of JACPZN010000232.1, forward strand.
CTTCGCCTCCTACGTGGTGTTCCGTTGAACAATGTTGACGGCCCAGAACAACGCCACAGGGTCAATGATCTCGTTACAAAGGGATTGCTTGAATCGGACGCTGATCGGGTACGGCTCACATCTCTGGGACAGCGCTATGCGGATACAGTGGCAGGCGAACTGTTCTAATCGCTTCAAAGAATGGACAAGTTAGTGGCGGACGACGAGGTAATGCAGACTCGCATCGGCCAGAATACCCGCCCAAGCGACTGCATTCAGCCAGAGCAACGATCGATGGCTGGACCTCCAGTAATGGATAACTGCAAGCAGAAGGCAGAGTTGAGTCAGGATCGAAAAAGGCCGATGCAGGTGGGCTGAAACGATGCCTCGCTCGCTGGCAACCGCTGAGAGCGCAGCCAAGAAATAACAGGAGAACGCGCCGATCTGCAGCCAGCGTCCTTTCCCCTGCTCCCCGCGTCGGACTACTACCACGAGCGCCCAGGTCAGGCACACTATCACGACCAGCAACATCAGCGGAAACAGCGGCCACCAGACCCGCGCATCGAGCATAGGGCTGGACTCTAGCAGCCGTCCTGTTTCCGGTCAATCACAGGGCTCGCAATTGACAAGTTACTCACGACGGTAGGAAACTATCACTCAGATGTGAGGATCTGTTATGCCAGTGAACATGGATCCCTCGAATAAGCGTCGACGAATCCACCCTGAGACCGCAACAACCCCTGAGCAGGCTCCCAAGACAGGCGGCTCAGTGTCACCACGACAGGCGTTCGGAGAAGAGACCGATGTAGATCGGGAAAAAGACTTGGCCGACGCAGAGTTGAAGAACTTGTGGGATGCGACCGAAGTGATCGATATGGACAAGGTTTAAAGAGCGCCAGGTCAGGCAGGCAGAAAGTAAAAGGCGATTGCCAACATCGCGTAGACCCCGACCAGCATCACCCCCTCCATCCAGTGCGACTCCCCATCCATCGCTACGAAACCGAGAATCAGCACGGAGACAGTCACCGCCGCTACTTCAAAGGGCGTGAAGATCAAGTCCAGCGGGGCGCCGAAAAGGTAACTCACAAACACTAGAAGCGGAGCGACCAACAACGCAATCTGCAGACTCGACCCGACGGCAATACCCAGCGCCAGGTCCATCTTGTTTTTCATGGCCATCAGCACAGCCGTGGAATGTTCCGCGGCATTACCGACCAGCGCAACCAGGATCACGCCGACAAACACCTGCGTGAGCCCCAGCTTGTGCGCCGTCGGCTCAATCGCCCCGACCAGCATTTCACTCATCACACCGATGAGGAGCGTCACAACCGGAAGCACGGAGAGCGACATGCGGTAGCTCCAAGGTTTTTCCCCGATGTCGTGCGCATTGTGCGTGTCTCCGGTAAAGAGATGTCGATGCGTTTTCAGCGAAAACGCCAGACTGAGCCCGTAGATGAGAAAGAGTACAATCGCAATATCCAGGCTCAACTCGTGTTCAATTCTTACGCCCCGATCGGCGGCAGTGAAATGGAACAGGGCTGGAATGATGAGCCCAACGGCCGCCAACAGGAGGAGACTTGCCCCCATCCCCGCCGCCGTCTGGTTGAACTTTTGCCGTTCGTACTTCACGCCGCCGGCGATCATCGAGGCTCCCAGCACGAGCAAAATGTTGCCTAGGATCGACCCGGTCAGCGAGGCTTTCACCACATCGTGGAGTCCTTCACGCAGCGCGGCAAGTGCGATGATGAGCTCCGCGGCATTTCCTAAGGAGGCGTTCAATAAACTGCCGACGCCGGCGCCGACATGGGTCGTGAGATGTTCGGTGGCCCGGCCAAGCAAGCCTGCGAGGGGGATAATGGCCAGCGATGAAGTTACAAAGACGAAGAGCGGGTCGGCCTTCAGGATTTCGAGGGCCACCGTCACGGGGATGAACAGCAGAAGAACATCCAGCCAAGACGCAACGAGTCGTCGCACAAAGGAAACCTAGCATGGGCACTAGCTTTTGTCGATATTTCTCAATAGGGTATTAACCGGCCCGTCCAGGTCTGCTAGAATTTCCGACCATGCCGACACCCTCAACACCCCAAACGATTCCGGAGATCACGGAAGACATTCAAACTGGCACCGGTACCGGATTCGAGGCTCGTGTGGTTGTCTTTAATTGCGACTGCCATACTTACCAGCAAGTCATCGAGCTCTTTTGTCGATTCATTCCAGGCATGACATCCGCCAAGGCATTCGAGCTGGCCTACCGGATAGATCATGAAGGAGAAGCGATTGTGTATACCGGCTCGACAGATCAGGCAGAAGAGATTGCGGCAAAACTGGCTGGGGGCGGACTTAAAGTCGCGGTGCAGTAGCAGGGAAATTCATCGAGCAGCAATCCACCTACTTGTTCTTGGATTTTGACTTAGCCTTGTGCTTTTTAGCCTTCTTGATCTTCACCTTCTTGATCTGCGCTGGCCTTTTGGCGGAAGTTTTCGTCGCAGCCTTACCTGATTTCTTCGTTGCAGCTTTTGCCGGTTTCGATAGGGCCGGCTTCGTCGCTTTCGCCGATCCCTTTTCCGCAGGTTTGCCACCCTTCGTGGGTTTCACGGGAACCATGTAGGTGGAAGTCCGATTTACCTTCGCCAACTGATCCCCACC
>JACPZN010000244.1 GCA_016195505.1 Nitrospirota bacterium
AGGTCAGTGAAGAGGGGCTTTACACTGAAGCTCTTGCTGATGGACTCGCAACTTAATAGAACGGTTGGTGGCATCGTGTCCCGAATTTGAAATACTGTGATTAAGTCTAGTGGTATACGATCGGGCGGGGCAGGGGAGACCGGCCGTAGAACCTAGGGGCTGAGTGTAACAGGGATGGTGAAGGTCGCGCTAGTCGTAAGAGCAGGCCGACGAGAACCTCTAGCGACGGCATGTGGGGTTGGCTAGTGCCCCAGCGTGAAGCGTACGAGACGACGGACGTCTTCAATCGCGAAGGGCTTCTGGGGGATCTGCCGCGCACCAAATAGTTTGGCGACGTTGAGGAAATTCTGGTCGCCCGTGGCGCCGGTCATGGCAATGACTTTGGCATCCAGGAATTCCTGCGTCAGTGCAAGCGTGACCTCCATTCCATCCCGTTGCGGCATCAGGATGTCGGTGATCACGAGGTCGGCAGGGGCCTCGCGATAGAGCCTGAGGCCAACCTCGCCGTTGGCGGCTTCACGAATTTGATGACCCTCCTCTTCGGGAATGCGGCGCAACAAAGCTCGTATCGGTGCTTCGTCATCAACGATCAGAATTGAGGCCATTTCCCTCCCATCAAGATTTGGAACGTGTTCCAGCCCAATCCATGGCGGCTTCCCGCCGGGAGATCTAGATCAAGCTGCACGCGTGATGAACGATTCCGCTCCAAGGTGGACTTCGTCATCCTGGTAGTCAGGCTCGCCGGTTTGGAGTGCCAATGTTTGCTGCTGTCGGGCCAGTCGATGCTGCTCGATCACCGGATCATGGACATGCCCGCAATTCATGCAGCGGTACCCAGTCGTCCACATGTGCCCGAAGGTGCCCTCGAAATCCAAGAAATGATCTTTTATCATGAGACCGCGACAGCGTGAGCAATTCATGATCGTTCTCCTTGGTTGCAGGCACAGGAACTCGCGTCCGTTGTTTGTAGAATAGCGAAATTCCTGGAGAGGGAGTAGACCCAGAAGAAGTACCTCCGAAGGGGGGCATCGATAGGAAGAACGGAGTGAACCCTGGTGTTTTCTCAGATTTTCATGGACGTGTAAGACCAGGTAGTATTCTTAGGTCTAGTGAACAGCAGGTTACTAAGATGAGTAGGAAGCTTGGCATAGATGAAGGTACGCATACTGCGATCTGCTTGCAGGCCTTTTCTTCGACGAATAGGCACCGCAATACTAACGGATACCTATGAGTCGAGTAAGTAGCACCCCGATTTCGCCGCAGTCCTCCTTATTTCGTCTGGTCTTGACGGGTGGAGGTCTTGTGCTTCTCCTGCTGGCCAGCATGCTCCCCATGCCCTACGCCGACCCAGGGCGATCTGAGCCTGCTCTACCGGAACTTCGCGAAGCAGAAAGCGTGGTAGGCACCCCTTCTCTCATTGCTTGGACAACGGGTGCGGGAAAGTGGGTGGGGTATTGGGGAAGGCGAGAGGCAGTGCGCTGCCCAGCTGGAGGCAGTCTGCAGAGCGCGTGGGGGACGGACATCTACACCGACGATTCCTCAATTTGTACCGCCGCCGTTCATGCGGGTCTCCTGTCGAGCAACGCAGGCGGCGCGGTGACCATCGAAATGCGCCCGGACATCGGACAGTATGCTGGCAGCTATCGCAATGACGTCCAAACGAGTGATTGGATGGAGCCCTGGACCGGCGCCTATGTGTTTATTCGAGACCCATCGCCGGCCGAACCGGCGATTGCCGCAACCAGTCATATGCAGCTCGACTCGTGGGCTGGGCAGGCGGGACGAAGGCTCTCGTTCTCTTGTCCGGCCTTTATCGAACTCCACACCGTCTATGGCACGGACCTCTATACGGACGATTCCTCCGTCTGCTCCGCTGCCGTTCACGCGGGGATCATCACGCGGCGGGATGGCGGGATGGTCAGAATTCAACTGGTCAAAGGCGTCACATCATTCTCATCAAGTACGCGTCACGGAGTCACCAGCCAGCCGACTGATAGGTGGACGCGCCAAAGTTATCGGTTTGCGGCCACCCCGCAGGGTACGCCTTCGCCGCCGACCGCAGACACGCCATTCTCTCGTGTCCCCGCAGAGGGGACGCCATCTCTGGAAAATAGAGGGCACTTGTAGACTTCATCTCTGAGTTGCCTGGCCCTCTCAACGTGCCCTTCACATACCCACGCAGTTCCCCGTAGTAGACAATCCGGGGGCCGGTTTACGATCAACAGCAGCATGGGGCCAGATTACGGTGGCGGACGGCAGCTTGCTGAACTACGAGAGTGCGTCGAGCTACAGGATCACCGTGCAGGTGACGGATGCGGGCGGCTTGACCCGCGACCAAAGCTTTACCATCGCGCTGACCAACGTGAACGAAGTGCCGATCCGCCAAGACATGCCCGCCTCCCTTGTTCAGGCTAGTCCTACGTTTGGGGGGAAGAGCGGTACTGGATCATCCTTGTCGCCCGGGACAGCGGGGGAATCCGACCGAAATGGATTCCGTCCGGCGGAAGACCTGCGCCGATCGATCGAAATTACGACGGAACCTCCGCTGGTTGTTGAAACGCTTCTTTCTGGACGGACTAGCCAACAGTCGGCAGAGGAGGATTCCTTCAAGGGAGCACCCTCTTTCTCCAGGGAACGGGAAAGCCGAGATTTGTCGCAAGGACACAAGGAAAGAACGGAAAAACAACGCGAAGGTCCGGAAGCGCTAAGCATACCCATCACTTTGCCCGACCATGGCAAGCAGGAGCAACGAGATCAGCCGGTGGAGGCGAAGGACGAGTCTCCTGCTCTCGGTATGACCCTGGCTCTGGGCTTGGCAGACCCCGTGTTGCAGGGCACCACGGGGTCTAAAGAGAAGATCACAGCCCTTACCTCACAGTCTCGGGCCAAGCCTCAAGGGGCTCCGCCGGGCGAGGAATCTGAGGAAACAAGCATGGACGGCCATGCTACGCCCGCAAACGAATCGGAGCACTCTCACCTCGATCAGGATAAACCCCGCCCGTCCCAAGACTGCTGTTGCGAGCCCACGCCAGACGGTCTCCCTGGAAAGTTTCTCCCTCGGCCACTCGATGATCCTTCCATGTCTGGGTGATCAAACAGTGCGATGCGAGCCGAACGAAGCGGACCCTTGATTTCCACTACCTTCGCAACAGCTTGAACGCTCCCCCTCCGAGGCCTATCTCTTGCGTTTGGTCCTGTCGCAGTTCCCTTCCATGATGACAGGGGGTAAGCTGAGGACATGTCTTTTCACGTTTCGCCTCACCTGTGGCTTTGGATGCGGCGCGGGATCTTCTCGTTTCTTGGCATCCTCGGAATAGGAGCGGTCGCCTTGGCGGGGTACGGCTTGATCCTTTCGACGAGTCTTGCCTTGCCCAAGAGCGACGAGCATCCTCCGCTCCTGATCTACGGGTCCCCGTTCTTCCTGTCCCCGGGGCTCGATACAGCACATTCGAGGTTACTCGATCAGTTGCATCGGCTAGAGTATCGTTCGGTTCCTGCAAGGCCACAAGCGCCTGGCGAGTATTTCGCTTCGAACGAATCGATCGAAATTTTCCTGCATGCTCAGGAGGAGAGCCGGCTTCCAGCCAGATCCATCCGGTTGATGTTAGCGAACGGCATTGTGACCGAGGTGTTGTCACCGTCTGATGGACAGCCGGTTTCTATGGTTTCCCTCGAACCGGTCTTGATCAGCGGGATGCGTGCCGGATCCAAACAGGTCAGGGAATGGATCCCACTGAACCGCATCCCGTCGGCGCTGATTGAGACGCTGCTGGCTGTGGAAGACCGCCGCTTCTTTTCACATTACGGTATCGATCCCATTGCCATCGGCCGGGCGCTCTGGGCGAACGTCGTGCGTGGTGGGGTCGTACAGGGGGGAAGCACGATCACCCAGCAACTGGCAAAGAACTTGTTCTACTCACCACAGAGGACGATCTGGCGCAAGTTGCGGGAGGCCCTCGCGGCAGTTGTGCTGGAATGCAAGTATCGGAAGGAAGAAATTCTTGAAAGTTATTTGAACGAAATTTACCTCGGCCAGGCCGGACCGGTTTCCATCTATGGAGTCGGGGAGGCGGCTCATCGGTACTTCGGTAAGAACCTCGACGAATTGTCCATCGACGAAGTGGCCTTGATCGTCGGATTAATCAAGGGGCCCAATACCTATTCTCCCGTGAAGAATGTCGAGCATGCGACTGAGCGACGGAACGTGGTGCTCCGCCGTCTGCGAGATCAGGGCACCTTGACGGAGGAAGCCTGGACGAGCGCGGTGAATCGGCCGGTTCGGGTGGCGCTGGCCCAGGACGTTCTCACGGATGCGCCGTACTTCGTCGACTATTTGCTCCGAGAAGTCGAGGAAGGGACGGGAATGGGTATCCCGGAAGGAGCGAGGATCTATTCGACGCTCGATCCGAGGATTCAGCAACTCGCCACGCAAGCGTTGCAACAGGGGTTGGTCAAACTGGAGACGACATATCCGGCACTCAAGGGGACTGAGCCGTCGCTCCAGGGCGCTGCGGTCGTTTTGGATGCGAAGACCAGCCACGTGCTTGCAATGGTCGGCGGGCGCAACTATCGAATGAGCCAATTCAACAGGGTGGTGCAGGCGCATCGGTCGGCAGGCTCACTCTTCAAGCCCTTCGTGTATTTGGCCGCGTTTGAAGCGGCGCGTGATCAGGGCCAGACAGGTCTGACTCCGGCAACATTGCTGGCGGACGAGCCGGTTACGCTGGAATCCGGCACCGGTCCCTGGTCGCCGCAGAATTATGATCGACAGTACCGCGGCCAGGTCACGGTGCGGGCGGCGCTCGAACAATCCTTAAACATCCCCGCTGTGAGAGTGGCTCACCGGACCGGCATCGCACCATTCGTCAACATGCTGCGAGGGTTCGGGATTGCCACTCCGTCGGCCGGTGATCTGTCTGTTGCGTTGGGCAGTTCCTCTGTCTCTTTGCTCGATATTACGTCGGCGTATGGGGGACTGGCCAATGGCGGTGTCATGGTACGCCCGATTGCGGTAACGAACATGGTGCGTGATACCGGCGAAACAATCTGGAGTCCCACACTCGATCGGCGCCAGGCTGCCTCTCCGCAAGGCGCGTATCTCGTGACGTCGCTGCTGAAGGGCGTGGTCGATCGGGGAACCGGCGCAAAGGCCAGGGCGTTCGGGGTTGATCGGCGTATGGGTGGGCTTCGATGATGAACGACCGATCAGGCTGACCGGTTCGCAGGCGGCGCTTCCGATATGGAGCGAACTGGCAATCCGGCTCATTTCTCAGGACCAACCGGATTTTGAGATACCCCCTGGGGTGGTGCAGCGCGAGATTGACCCGAAAACCGGCCAATTGGCGACATCGCAATGTCCGGAGAAAACGCTTGAGGTCTTCATCGCAGGGACGGAACCGACTATTTATTGCGAAGTCCACGGGGGCGGTTTGTGGGAACGGCTGAAGCAGACTTTCGGATTCTCCTAGTCGGGCTGTTGAAAACGACCGCTAGCTTCGTTCTCGCGTCGCTCAATGCTTCAACGTACCGATCTAATCCTGCTGGAGGCAAAGTACCTATCCGCTCGCAGGTGATCGAATCGAGCGGTTCAAGCGAAGCTTGGTATGTACCTCCTCGGGCCTTCTCTCGCTGCGGCCTTGCTACCGGTCATTTTGAACAGCCTGCTCAGTCTGCTTCGTACAGTTTTAACAAACTGTTAGGCGTATCTCCGGTCCTAAGGTAACCTTGGAGAAAGGTTGTCTGCACAGAGGAGCCCTTATGAAAAAGACCGGGTACATGGACGACGGCAATATCACCCTGCTCGCAAAAGGCGTCGAGTTGCGGGGCGAGATCAAGGTCGATGGTACGGTGCGCATCGATGGTCGGTTGGAGGGCAATGTGCACACCAAGGGCGAAGTCATTGTCGGCGAGGACGGAGTGGTCAAGGGGGCAATCTATGCTGATTCTCTCATCAGCAGTGGACGTATCAAAGCCACAGTGACGGCGACTGGACGGGTGCAGCTGCTCAAAACGGCGATTCTGATCGGGGAAGTACACTGTCCGCTCATGTTGATGGAGGAGGGGGCCAAATTTCAGGGTGTGAGCGACATGGGCGTCACGGCCTGGCCCGAAGAAGTGCCCAGATTACCCGGCAACGTGCGCGACATGAATGTGCATCGCGGGAAAGCGGTTGCGTTGATCGGGAGAGAATCTGACTTGTAAACGTCACGTCTCCGCTTGATAATTGTGCCGAATTCTGCACTCGTTTGCCTCCCTGCCTAGCGTTCATCCCGGTGACAGGCGCCGCCGGATCTGCTATCAACAAGCTACCTCTTCACGTCCGTCTAAGACTCTATGACTCGACAGCAGATTTTCTCCGTCGTGTTCTTTGCCC
>JACPZN010000245.1 GCA_016195505.1 Nitrospirota bacterium
GAAGATCCGTGAGGTTGTCGGATCACTACGAGGGAAGACGTTGGCCATGCTGGGGGCGTCGTTCAAACCCAATACCAACGATGTGCGGGAAGCCCCAGCCCTGTCGATCGCACAGACGCTGATGGATGAGGGGGCCACCGTTCGGGTCTTTGACCCAGTAGCGCTCGAAGACTCGTGTCGAATCTTACCGGGGCTTACTCCTTGTCGAGATGCCTACGATGCGGCTGACGGGGCTGAAGCTTTGGTGATCGTGACGGAATGGAACCAGTTCCGCAATCTCGACTTTGTTCGACTCAAGACTCTCTTGCGAAAACCGATTCTGGTCGACTTGCGCAATATCTACGACCCCCCGCGAATGGCCCGGCTGGGATTTCAGCATATCTCCGTCGGCCGACCGAGCAGGGGACCTCAACCAACCTGAAGCTCTCGCGTGAAGACTACTAGGTCAGTCGCGGCAGCTCGGTTTTGGCATCATCCTTCGTCTTGGGCTTATAGCCCATCCGGTCCAACACCTTCATGATACGGGTCTTCAACCGATTGTCGGCGTCCATCAGAGCTGTCGCCAGCGGTTCAACTGCCGGCTTGCCGATCTTCCGGATAATTTCCGTCGCCGATTGGCGGATCTCGTCTTCTTCCGATACCAGCAACGGAATAAGCGACGGCACGGAGATGCCGCCGAGCTTGATCAAGGAATCATAGGCGCGCTGCCGCACATCACCCACTTCGTCGGTCAATGCTCCCACCAACGGGTCGACCGCCCGCTGGTCTTTTAGTTCTCCCAGGACTTCCGCTGCGTACTTGCGATTCAACCAGTGCGGATCCTTGAGGTCCAGCAACATCGCGTCGGCCCTGGCCGTGTTGGGATCTTTGGCTCGAATCCTGAAGCCCTTGGCGACGCGCTTCCCACCTTCTTCCACGACGCGGATCGTCGCGCCGTCGCCGACCTTGAGCTTCTTGAGATCTTCGAGCGCTTCCTCTGCCACTTCCAGCACGACCGTCTTGCCGTCGTAGGCCAGGAGTTCGACTTCGAGCTGCTTGGCCTCTGGATTCACGGCCACCACCCGTTCGGTCACCAGATTGAATCCATCCTTCTTTTCTCCGCCCTTAGGACCGATCTGAATCAACTTCGCTGGAGCTTCATCTGCCATGCCAAATATCCTTTATGTGAGTTGAATCGTTATGGTTTTGACTTCCACCCGAGACTGGCCAATACGCCCTCGACTGTTTCCTGCACCATCGTATTCTCGTCTTCCAGAAGCGGCAGCAACGGCTGAATCGCCTCTTTGGCACCGAGCCGTGCGAGCGATTCGGCGGCGTTGCGTCGGACGAGCCAGTCTTCATCTTTGAGCGATTCGATCAGCGGGCTGATCCCGCGTTGATCGCCGATTTTCCCCAGCGCCTCCGCTGCATGGCGCCGCACCATCCAGTTGTTGCCCAAAAGTCCGTCGATCAGCGCCTCCACCGCCCGCGCATCACCGATCTTCTTGAGCACGCGCGCAACATCTTCTCGTAGCGTACTGTCCGTGAGCGCCTCGATCAATCCGGGCACCGCATGCGGATCACCGATCCGCTCCAGCGCCCAGACGGCCGCGGTCCGCACGGCCCCATCTTTATCTTTGAGCACCTTGACCAACGGATCGACTGCGCGTGGATCTTTGAGCTTGCCGAGCGCCGACGCCGCCTGTTCTCGAATCGCCCACTCATCATCCTGCAAAGCCTCAAGCAGCGGCTCGACCACAGACGGCCCAATCCGGACGAGCGCGCTGGTCGCGGCTTCACGAATGACAACGTCTTCGTCCGCCATCAAGCCGATCAAGCGCGGAATCGCATCGGCGCCACTCTGGCCGAGACTCGCGATCGCGTGGTCGCGCAGGCTTTCATTTTCATCACGTAACGCCGAAATGAGCTGATCAATCCGATCGGAATCCGTCTCGTTACTCATCCTGGCTGTTCCCTTTCTGGGCGGCTCCATGGACACCGGACAAGGCTTCAAGTTTGTCTGCGATTAAGCCGGCATTGTATGCGACGATCCCATCGCGATCCGTTCTCAGCCGATCAAAGAGTTCCTTGTGCGGGCGCAACACCTCCACATCCTTGATCTTGGCCAGCGCCTCCATCGCATACACGCGAAGCGGCCGGATCGGAATCGCTTCGAGATAAAGCTGGGTCGGACGGGCATCGCCGATCAAACCCAGGGCTTTGATGGCCAATTCTTTTACTCCGGTGTCCTTGTCACGCTCAAGCCGCTTCATCAACGGCTCCACCGCCCGCACATCCGCAATTTTCCCCAACAAGTCTGCTGCCGCTTCACGCACCAGCCAATCATCGTCTTCGAGATATTCGACCAGGATTTCAACACCGGGCCGTCCAATGCCTAAGAGATTGATCACCGCCGACATCCGGGCTTCTTCGCGTTCGCTGGATCCCTCCACTGCACGAAGCGCGTTGAACGTCTCGTCGATCCGTTCGCGAATCGCTCCGAGCTTCTTCAACGTCCCGACCGCAATATCGCGGACCGCCGGCTGGCCCATCGCATCGATAAAGGCATCGACAGAACGTGGATCTAAGAGTTGATCAAGCATCGTCGCGGCCGTCACTTGTGTCTCGGGATCGGGATGCTTGAGCATCTCACAGAGTGGAATCACGGCAGTCGGAATGGCCCCGACCAAATGCGTCATGAGCTGCCTGGCCTCTCCCTCTTGGCATTGGGGGAGCAACGCCACCAGCGCCGCCGCAGTGTCTGTATTGAGTACTCCGGCCATCTGCTCCAATGCAGCTGCGCCGGCCTTACGCACCGCTTCGTCCTTGTTTTCGAGCAGGCCGACGAGCGCGACTCCCGCCTGCGGATCTTTAATGCGGGCCAACATCGCCGCCGCTTCTTTTTTTAAGTCGGTCGTCCCGGATTGAAGGGCCTCGACCAGAGCCTGCACTGCCATGGGGCCACCAGCCACACAAGCCGCGGTGGCACGCATCCGGCGCCAATCCTCTTCATGGATCAGCTCAGAAACCAGTGTTTCAATCGTTTCCTTGGGCATGGGTTGTTCAATGCAAAATTAAAAATGAAAAACGTTCAATTTCTAATTCTTCATTGTGCCTTTCTACACTCGCCCCGCCCTCCATCCCACGAGCGCCAGTGTTTCTTTTACGTGATACCGTACATTTTCATCTAGCGGTCCGGTCAACAGGGGAAGAAGCAACGGGATCGCCTTTGACCCAAATCGTGCCAAGGCCGCAGCCGCCTCCGCTCTCGTGAAGGTGGGCTCCAGCGCCGCCACCAGGGTGGGAAGTGCGGACTCGTCGCCGATCGCTCCCAGCGCTCGTACCGCGGCAGCCTGGGTGATGACTTCCTCATTCCACTGATCCCCGCAGCCCGCGACCGACCGTGTCACTTCCGGCAGATGTTCCCCTGCCACAACTTCGATCAAAATCGGCACCGCCCGACGATCCCCGATGCGTCCGAGTGCCTCGACGGCCAAGGTGCGGAGTCCCGGCTCTTTGATCAGGGCGAACAAGAACTCGACCGCCTGCGGATCTCTGATCTCACCAAGTGCACGAATCGCATCTTCACGAACGGCAGAATCTCCATCATTGAACAACGCGGAGAGCAGGGGCTCGACCGCTTTTTGAGATTTCGTTTTGCCCAGCGACTCCACGGCATGCAGACGAACCAGCCAGTCTTGGTGCGTCAGCATTTCCAACAAGGCGGGGATGGCGGCTTCACCGATTGCCGCCAATGCCGAAGAGGTTTCTTCCCGAACTGCTTTCACTTTATCTTGCAATAAAGGGATCAAGGAGTGAATTGATCCGGGGTCCTTGATACGGCTCAGAGCTTTTGCCGCGTGCATACGAACAATCCAATCTGAGCTGCGCAAGGCTCGCACTAACGGATCGAACACACGTGCATCCGCGATCGATCCCAAGATTGCCGAGGCAGCTTCTTGCACCGACAGTTCAGGATCAGTCAGGCAGGCCCCCAAGGCAGGCACGGACGACTCTCCAATGGATGTCAGTGCCACGATCGCCGCCTCCCGCACGGACCGATCTCGGTCCCGAAGGATTGAGATCAGTGGACACACCGCTCGGGGATCTTTCAGGCCACCTAACAAGGTGGCCGCTTCCTCACGGATTGCCCAGTCCTCATCCTTGAGGGCTGCAATCTGCTCTGCAACCGGATCCTGCATCCCAACCCTCCAGAGTCGAGTCGATGACCCTAACACAAGGTTTTTTACAGGGTCAACGCAGGGGCTGTGAGAATTCTCCTCTGGAATCTCGCCTCAGAAGAGTGCAGTATAAAGGGGCAATTTTCATCCCGTTTACCTCTTGGAGGCTATCATGACTCACGCTGGACAGACATTACCACTGGGACGATCGATGCGCGTTGTGGCCCTGCTGGCCTTGCTGGTCTTGGCAGTTCCCGCTGCACAGGCCTATGAAGTCTGGCTCACCGACCAGTCCGATACGGGGAAAGAGAGTGGGGGGATTCTGTACATTTACGATGGCGCCCAGCTGGCAGCCAATCCCTCTTCGGCCAAACCGACTCAGACCATCGATTTTTCAGGCCCGATCGGCAAGTTCTGTGAAGAGGCCACCAAGAAAGCTGTCCGCCGCCCCCACATGCTTTTCTTCAATGCCAATCAAGACCATGCACTGATCTCGTTTCTGAGCGGGCAGGTTCTTATTATGGATGCGGCAACGAAGAAACCAGAGGCATGCCTCTCGATGGGAAAGAACGTGCATGCGGCCTGGCCGACGCCGAATCAGAAAATGGCGATCGCCGCCAATATCGCGGAGAAAAAATTCATTCGCATCTGGACGGACTATGCATCGCACAAGTACAGTTTCGACCCCGACAAGGACGTCCTCAATTTAGCCGCACTGGAAGGCGGTGAGCGCCCCGATACTTCGCCGATCTGCCCGATTACCGAATCGTCGAGCCAGTATGCGTTCGTCACCCTTCGTGGAGGAGGACTCCTGGTTGTGGACGTGACGACAACGCCGCTCAAGGTTGTCGCGACAATGGACAACAACCAGATCCACCCAGCCGGCTGCGGCGGTATTCAATCCGGGGGCACGATGTACATCAACTCCGGGGGAGGCTGGCCGATTGCACCGTTGTCGTATGACGTGTATGCGCTCAATATCTCGAATTTGCCCACATCAATCTCGGCCAAGCTCGTCTCGCAACGCGATGACCAGTTTGCCGACTCTCACGGAATGGCCTCCGTTGGTCGCTATGTATGGAGTGCGGATCGAGCAGGGAACAACATCGAAATCATCGACACGTTGAGCAACCTGAGTGTCGGCTCAGTAGACCTGGTGACGAGCGGGAATGCGGATCCGGCACCAGACTTGATGGATGTGGCGCCGGACGGCCAGTATGTCTTCGTCGGCCTGCGCGGGCCGAATCCCTTGACAGGCAATGACAAGAACGTGAACAACGCCAAGGGCACGATCCCAGGTGTGGGAGTGATTCATGTGGATGCAGGCGGAAAAGTCGGCCACTATAAGGGCCAAGCCGCGATCACGAACATGAAGGACGGGAAGGAAACCGCCGACACGCATGGGATAGCAGTGAGAAAGTAGCTTACAGCTTTCAGCCCAAGGGCGTTCAGAGAGCTTCGGAGAGCGCCTGGGTATCTTGCTGAGAGGTGACTGCTCACAGCTTCGCAGCAAAGGGGTAGCCCAGCACTTAACTTGACTTTGCCATGTCGCCCGACGGCCCAAATCGCCCGGTTTCTCCCAGTGGCCGATCGACGCGTAGATTGTCCGCCTGGCTGGAGCTGATGTCGACTTCTTCGGCAGGGGGCGACCAACCGAGCTTCTCCAAGGTTTCGAGCACGATCAGCCGAAGCGCGTCTTTAGCAGTCAGCCGGACTGAGGCATAGGAGAGCACCCGTTCTCTTTCTGCATCAACCTCGGAGGCTTTGGGATCGTAGAGGAAGGCGATCAAGGGTTCGATGGCCGTGTCACCGATCACTGCCAGCGCCGCCGCCGCTTTTTCGCGCAACACACCGTCTTTAAGCAACATGATCAGATCCGGAATCACGCGGGGATCGCGGAACTGACCAAGCGCCGTTGCCGCTGCTTCCTTAATGAAAGCATCCTCGCTCACGATGCAACCCGGAGTCGGCGAGCCGTCCTGTTTGATTCCTTTCCCCTTCAAGGCATCCAACACGGCGGGTAGGGCACGAGGGTCGCCGATCATGCCAAGCGACGCGATGGCATGCCGTTTGACGGCTCCGTCCTTCATGGCTTCCATTAGCGCGTCGATCGCCCTGGAGTCGCCGATCATGCCCAAAGCAATCGTTGCATCCTCGCGAACCGCCCGATCCGGGTCCTTCAAGGCGGCAATCAATGCATCGACCACCTTGGCATCGCGGACCCAGCTCCGGCCGATTTGATAGTCAGTCGTCATGCCTCCCAATGCGCGGGCTGCATGGCATCGGACCACAAAGTCCTTGTCCTTGAGGGTCTCAATGAGTGGGTCAACCGACGGTTGCCCGATGTAGACGAGCGCAGTCCCCGCCGTTTCGCGCACAATCTTGGAAGAGTCCCGGAAGAGCTTGATCAAGCCAGGGATGGCCTTCGGATCACCGATTTTGCCGAGGGCTTCAGCCGCGGCACTTTTGACCGCGCCATCACGGTCGCGACAGGCGACGATCAATGCATCGACGGCTTTCGTGTCCCTGATCTCGCCCGCAGTCTTGGCGGCATGTTCGCGCACCCGCCATCGCTCATCCTTCAATGCGGCGATCAAACGATCGAGCACCCCTGGCCCCATCTTGGCCGTCGCTTCGACCGCCTGATTACGAACCTCCATGATGGAATCGTTGAACAGGCCCACAAGGGCTTCGACAGCCTTCGGGCCGCCGATTTTCGCCACTCCGCAGCCTGCGTGTGCGCGAACCGACCAAAAATCATCGCCACAGGCACTGACCAACGCGTCCAACGTTTTGGGATCGCCCAAGTCTGCCAACGCCTTTGCCGCTTCTTCGCGCGTGGCGTCGTCGACGTCTTCCAGCGCTTCTAGGAGATCTTCAAGTACATGAGCCATCGTTATGGTACCTGCTCGTAATAAGAGTCTCGTTCGCCCCCATAGGGATACATGCGTGTGCAGCGCACGACGAGGGTTTGGGTCCCGCGCCCCTCAATACATTGATCCAGCGACTTGGCAAACTCCAACTTTCCTTCGAGGTTGACCACGAAAGGAAAGTCGAAGGTGAAACTGATGAACTTGTACTTCCCCGGTTTCAGCGCGAGTTCCCGGCGCTCGGAAGTTTTCGGAGCGTCGAGCGAATCGGGATCCGAGTTGTAGATCGACGGCGTCACCCCCGGCACTTGCCACCATGAAGGAGGAACCAGCTTCGTGGCATCGATCGTGATCGTGTGTTCCTTAAGATGCGCCGGCGGCGGCCCGGCAAACCCTGCCTCGGTGGAGGCCATTGTCACCAGTCCAACGATGAATCCGCCACATACCGAGAGTTTGCGTCGTCTTGAAAAATCGTAGAGCATGATTCGTCACGGCTTCTTAGAGGGCGGCGCGGCTGAGGTGGCTGCAGCCGTCTGGAAGATTTCCTCCACGGCCTTGCTATCCCACTCGGTATGAGTCTCAAGTCCGAGGATTCGCATCACCGTCGCCCCGGTGTCGATGATCGAAACGGGTTGATGAATAACTTGGCCGTGCTTGATGCCGGTGCCAGAGACAATCCAAGGGACAACCGGTGAATCGGTCGTCGGGGAATCGGCTCCTATGTCGGTTCCTTTCCCGCTGAGGGCTGTGACGATCACAGTCGTGCGGTCTGAGAGCGCGTATTCCTTGAACAGATCCAACACGGACTTTATCGCCGTATCAACCGTCCGCAATGCATCACGGTACTCTTTGGAACTCCAACCATGCAGGACTCCAGCCCGACCGGCCTCAGGAAGATGGACGACCAGGAGATGTGGCAGCGAGAGAATCGCATGCCCATACCCATGGCCGCTCGTGGCTTTTTTAAAATATTGCTGAATGTAGGTCACAATTTTGGTGGGAACACACTCAGGCCGCAATGCTCCGCACAGTTGATAGTCGGTATAGGGCTCAGGCCTGGCCAGTTGGTACAGGGACTCGTCCATATAGAAGATGGCGCTGTCACGGCCCCCGCTCAAATCGAGATAATCGAACACACTGGGGGCACGAGGGTAACCTCGGCTGAATTCAAAGGAGTTCCAGTTGACGCCGTGCTTTTCCACCGGCAGGCCGGTGATCAACGACGCCATCGTGGGGAGCCGGAGTGCCGGCTTCACCCCGGTCGCGGACCAAGTCACCGACCCCTCCTTGACCAGTTTGCTCAGGCTGGGCATCGTGCCACCCTTGAGCGAATCTTTGCCAAATCCCTCCAGGACGAAGAGGATCACATGTTCAGTCGGAGAAGCAGAGGCTGTGGCTGTGGTTTCCCCTCCGGGTGCCGGAGTCGCATAAGCAGAGGATTCCACGGTGGTTTCATGCAGAACCATTAAAAGACCGACAATGATCGTGTGAAGACGCCAGGAGGTGCTTACCATAGGAAATTCAAGCTGTGTGGTTCCAATACACGGAGGAGCTAGCCTAGCATGCCAATTTTCTGGAAGGCAAGGTAGGCCGGTAGGCCGCAGGGGGCTTGAAACGTCTGGCGAAAGAAATTTTGGGGTGTTATGCTTAATTTGTTGGATCTTTCAGGGTTGCCGTCAACCAACGGGGTCCTAGAGCGTCAGTCCTCTTCGAAGAGAGGGTGAATGCGATGCCCGGTCGGTCGGCTCAACAGTCGGTGGCCCAGGACGTTTGGTCCGTTGTGCGGTTTTTCCTCTCTTTCCTCTTGCCCGTACTCGCTGCAGTTCTCGTGGCCACATCCCCGGCACTGGCCGAAGTCCAGACCGTTAATGCCCAGGGGGAGCATCGGATGGGAGACCGCGACACGCGGGAAGATGCGGTCCGGCTCGCCACCGAATCGGCTAAACGGAATGCGCTCGAACAGGTCGCCACTTACCTGGAAAGCGTCACGGTTGTGGACGGGATGGATGTCACCAAAGACGAGATCCGCACCTACACGGCCGGATTGGTTCTTGTGCTCGATCAACAAACGAATACGACGCTCGACGGCGAGACTGTCGTCGTGAGAGTCGACCTCGTGGCACAGATCGATACGGAAGAAGTCGGTCAGGCCATCGCGGCGCTCCGGGAAAATGAAGACGCGCGCGTGCAACTGGTGGCGCTGAAGCAAGAGAATGAACAGCTGCAGCAAGACCTCGACGCGGCGAATCAGGCGCTCGCGAAAGCCTCGACCCCCGATCAAGTGCAGCAGGCAGGCCAACTACGACAAGATATCTTGAATCGCGTCCAGTCCAACGCGATGGTCTCGCAGGCCTGGACTGATTGGGTACTGGTTTCCCCGGCCGTCTATCCCTACCCTTGGGTCGGAATTGCACAGACGCAGGCGCTCCTCAATGTCGCGCGCGGTCTGTATCCGGCAAGTCCCCATGTCCTGATCGCACAACAAGTCATCACCACCCGGCAGCCACCGGTTCCGCCGCAACCGGCGGTGCCACCCGCGCCCGGGAACTCGCCGCGCCAGATGCCGACCCATGAAATTGTTCCTCATCCAGGATCGCCGGGCGTCCCGCGCACATTGAACGAGATTACCCATACGACACCGATGGCTCCTCCGCAGATCAGCAACCAGCCGGGATCGCGCAATCTGACGGATGTCCACCAGCTGAATCCTTTCCTCCCGCCCTCTGCCGGCCAGCAACAGCCGCCTGCCACCACGCGCATGCAACAGTTTCTGCAGCAGAACGGAGGGCTCGGGCAGCCTCCAGGCTCAGCCCCTCGCCCATCGAGTCCTGGGTTTGCACCCCGAGAGGCCCCAGGCGGTCAACCTCCTATGGCCGGACGATTGCCGCCGACGATCAACCAAATCCATCCTCCTATGCCACATCAAGTCCCGCGTGCGCCGTTTCAGATGGCGCCTCGCTCATTTGGCGGCGGAGGGTTCCACGGGGGAGGGGGAGGCCGAGGGGGTGGGGGAGGTCGTGGAGGGCGAGGGAGGTAGCCGTGAAGAAGGGGATCTGGAATGTCGTTGTTGGGGTGAGCGTTTGGAGCGGCGCCGTGTTGTTTCTCACTCCTACTCCTGCAGCAGAAACAGACGACGTCAGGACGCACGCCGAACAGTCCTTCGATCGTCTCCAGCAACATCGGGATCAAAAAGAATCGGCCAAATCCTCCGGTGTCATCCGGCAAGCAGCCGATGCGAGCAACGGCGCGTATTCTTCAGATCACTATTGGATCGGTAAGGGTCAAGGCGATTTGGTCAAAGGCAAGGTCGTCTGCCAGCGTGTCTCTGAACTGTCGGCGCGAACGGATCTGGCAAAACAAATTCGCGTCATGGTAAAGGAGCACATGGTCGATCGGGTGCGCGAACGGAGCGGCCGCGAGGCCGACCAGGATATTGAGTTGACCCGCGAGGAGATCGTGCAAGAATACTTGCTGGGCGTGAAGATCGTCGATCGCCAGATCGATGAAGAAAACAAAACCTGTAGCGCCACGGCTGTCATGCTCAAGACCCCTATGCAGCCGAAACAGGCATCCGACATCGACATCGCTCCTTCTGCCACCAGATAGAACTTTTCGCCATTCGTCCCCCTCTCGTACCTCATCCCTTACCCTTCACGATTGCACTTCCACTTCTACTTGCGGTAGATACGTCCTCCCATGCCGAGCGAAAACAATTTTCACCGCACAAGCTGGTGTCCGGGCCATCGTGTTGCTCCATGGCTCGATCCACGGTACAGATGTCTTCGGCACGCAGCGGTTGGATGAAGTCGGCGGGCTCAAGCGAGGTTATTCACGTGGGGTGTCGGGTGTCGATGCCCTGCTCGCAGCGATGCGCGAAGGTGAAAACGGTATCCCCACTCTGTCAGGCGGGCTCAAGCCACCACTTGGGAACGATGACGCCACGAAGAAACTGCTCGACGATCAACTTGCCGACGCCGGGAATTTTACAAACCCCTACGTCGGGCTGTTCCAGAAAACACTGAACAAGAACCTCACCCGACCGATTGCGTGCGTGCGTATCCTATGGTCGTCTGAACACCACCATCTCGGACGCGCGATAGCCGCCGTCGGCCTGCTTGCCGACCTGCGAACGCTCTGCGAGAGTCAGAAGCTCGGCAAGGGAGACAGAATTCTGGTGCAAGCCCACGGACAAGGCGGGTTGGTCCTGGCGCTGGCTTCGAATCTGCTCTGCCCCAGCCCCATTACCGGACGACCGAAGCTTCTGGGCATCCTCGCTTCCTATGCGGAGCAGAACAGTCAAGCCGACCTGGCCGCCAGAGTTCGGCACATCGAACCCTTGCTGGCTGCACATCCGTTACTGAACGGCGCGAGCCTCGATGTGGTGACCATGGGCACGCCGGTACGATACGGATGGGATCTCTCGGGGATGGGAAACAGGCCAAGGCGGCGAACAAGGCGGTGTGGGAAATGGTCGAGCCGTACGATGGATTCGAACGTTGGCTGGAATGCGCCCGCCGGGCCGTGCGTTTTCCGAGCGAAGGCCGGTGCCTCCTGGTTGATTACAAAGACTGCACCAACTCCACGAATGTCCGCGAACACTACTACGGCCATGCAGCCTACACGCGCACGAACGCGATGCTGTTCAATACGACAGAGATTGCCAGGAATCTCTACGGTAACGTCTAGCTTCAGCCTTCCCGCAGTTGGACTGCGAGTGGCTCCCACGAAAAGACACCATCCACATATGCGTGGCCGTTTGGCGTTGTGGCGACGAGCTCGATGCTTTCGTAGACGCTGATGGTCGTGCCGCTGCCGGCTGAGGCGGAGACTTGCATGGTCAGCGCGGCGCTCGGGGCAGGTGAGGCGATGTCCTGATGCGTCCGTAACCGCTTCGGTGTGGCCAGCAGATTGACGAACTGCGCGGGCGGAGCCTGGCGGAACTCACCGTCGTAAGTCGCCCAGAGCCGTGCCGTCGCCGAGACATGCGCGTACCATTCATCGCCCACCGCGTTCGCCTCCACCCAATTGAAGAGCGTGTTCAGCCGGGACATGATCGATACCGTCGTCGGCTCCAACGCCGCGGGAATCGAGAGCACAGATCCATACCCGACATGGACGTATCCGAGCGTGTCCCACAGAGAAGTATTCGCGCCCACGCGCGCCTGCGCCGATTTGTTCGGCAGCACATATTCGACGTAGTAGGGGTTGGCGCTCAGGCGAAGGTAGTGCGTGTCTTCAAGATAGCGGATCTGATCCAGCTTACAGAGCGATTCGTCGCGATCGCCAAAACCAATAGTATTGGGATCCGACACGCTCTCTGAACCGGTGAAAATCAGCTTGCTCCACCCGATCGGTGCGATACAACTGGCGCTCGCCGACCCGTTCAACTTCTCCAACAACGCCACGCGGTTCTTGATGTCGCTGAAGGCCGAGTCCGCTCCTTCTTTGGTCCCTCGGACCCGTTCGACCAAGAGGTTCTTTTCGAGCTTGCGCTGCTCTTCCAGTTGACGGACGAATGACGCCGTTTGTTTGTCGAGTTCCAGCACTGGTGCCATCGGATCCCCCTATTCATGAGAATGTCTCCAAAGAAGATGGAAACTGGAGGGAGATCAGCAAGATGAGTGCCTCTCCTAACCTCGCGCAAAGCGGCTTTGGATAAGGGTGAACCGAAGGCAAGAACCGACTCTGAGGACAGGTTTGAACGCAGCCTGCTGCCAGACCTCCCATGATAGGTTGGCTTAGTTGCACTCCAATAAGCCCGGCGCGGCGTGGCTGGCAGGATCGGTAGATTCGTTCAACGAGGTCGCCGTCACGCCTAAGGGTTTCAACAGCACAAGGGCCGCCTTCAGAAGCAGGTTGTCATAGGCCGACACATCGTAACTCCAGGTCCCGTCGAGTCCCGCCACTGCGCGCACACGATCGGAAGGACAAGCCGCGTCAGCATCCGTAATGATGTAATGAATCGTGTCTCCCGCTTGCAGTGGAACACCCCGAGCCAGCAATTCCTGCGCGGCAATCATCGACAAGGTCTGATGGCGGTAGGCCTGCGGCTCTTTCGAGAGCGATTTCGTGATGGTTAGTTCCTCAATGGTGGCGTGACCATCTTGGAGATAGCGCCGATAGGTATGGACGATCTCTAATGCCTGCGGAATCTGCTTACGCAACTCGGCCAGCGTCCCTGCCTCACTCAGACAGCGCAGCACCTCCGCCTGTGCCCGCTTGACGAGGAACGGGGCATCGCTGCGACGGATTTCGATGCCGCGGATTTTCATGGCACCATGGTCAAATAGTCCCACGAACTGATTCGGCACCGGCATGAGCGGATTGACCCGTGACGGGAAAAACCCAATCCAGCGATAGAGCCCCTCCACACTGATCGAGAGCCCCGTCTGCTCGGTAATTGCCTGCGCGAGTCTGTCGTAGTCTGCCCTAACCGCGCCGGGCTTGATGAACCAGAGCGAATCCACAATCGCGTGCAGCATGCGATAGCACTGCCGCTCGGCAACCTCCTTAGCCTGCAGCAGCAGATCACGGCTGTAGGCGGTCACGGCCTCATGCGCTTCGATCCGGCCGAACCTGGCATTTTTGTACCCCAAATAACCGAATGAGACGACGAGCAGCCACTTGAGAGCCGTTTGCCGTTGATCGAGCACGGTCCTCGCCGTCGGCTGTGTCGCCGCAGCCATGAGCCGTTTGTACCGTGCACGCTTGTCGAGCAACGGAGCCAGCGTGCGAGGCACCAATCCCTGGCGGTGGCGGCAGGTGTGATGACCGATCTCCGGCACCCGCGCGGCCAGCTCCTCGCGGCAACACCGGCAATTGACCGTCTCGGGCGAGATGTTGAAATGCACCATGATGGAGGGATACATCGAGGAGAAATCCAGCTCACCGACCTGTTCGTGATAGCCGGCGATCGGCGCAAACACCAATCCGCCCTGGTCGGTCTGCAGCAACTCGAGCGCGGATTTGAAGGCTTCCGGTTCCTGCTTCCGATAGGGAATCAGCAGGCCGTCGCGACAAGCCGTTTCGAGCTGCATCGAGGTGATCCCCGTCCCTGTCGTCGTGCGGGCCATGTGCTGCAAATCGACCTTCGTGACACGGGCCTGTTCGATCAGACCCGCCAGCCCTGTTTCAGCCAGAGCAAAGGAATTGTGCCGATCGAGGTGCAACCGTCCCGACAAGGTGCGGGCGCCGGCATGAGAGAGGATGCGGCCGTACGAAAAATACGAATGGGGTTTCCTGGCGCCGATGGATCGATGGGGATCGCGATTGAGGGCGAGCGGCAGACGCAGTCGATCTGCCATGGCCATGAGACGCGGCAGAAGATAGGAATCGCCACAGTCCGTCAATAGGATATCGGGGTCCTCTCGCACGAGCAGCTGGTTGAGGCGCTGGATCACGTCGGTGTCATCGCCTTCCAACAAATGCTCATCCCCCTCCATCCGTACCATGAGCGAGCCACCCCCGCCATGATTCGGGTTGGGCGACGGACTGTCCAGTGACAACTCCATGATCGTGAGCGGCGGGAGACTATAGTCCGTGTCCCAGGGCGACTCCAACGCCTGAATCGACTGGATCCGGCCTTCGGCTGTGAGGTTTGCCTCGCAATGGACGAGAGGAAAGAGCTGCCGGTCGTAAAAGTAGCGCTGCGGCAGCGACACATCCACGTGAAAGAACTGCACGTCGGGACAGGAACGGATCAGCTGTTGCGTGAGGGGCGAAAACTGCGCGGGAGCGTGAACCGAGACTTCCAGCACCGGGGTTGGGCGAAGCGCGCCGAGTTCGTATCGTTCTACCTCTCTGGTGCCGATACGACAGGAGGCACGGCGGAGTAGCCGAGACACCTGCTCGCGGAAAGACGGCGGAGCCGCCAGATAGCAGGTCGGCACAAAGGGATCGATGGCCCTGATGCGGCGACCGTCCTCGCTAAGAAGCCAGACGACCATGCCCTCTTGTGCCGGGTACACATCAAGAAGCCATCCCTTGAGTCGAGTCGTGGTGCAGACGGGTTTCAAGTGTCATCACTTTCTGTTGCAACGTGACGACGTGTTTCTGTTGTTCAATCAACATGGACAGCAGCATCACCTCGAACGGGGTCTCACGCGCGAGATAAGCGCCGGCCGACGCATGGTGGCGGGCTGCGGCGAACAACACATCGAGCGCCTGCTGATCCTCGCACCGCAAGGCCCGCCGGTAGCGGCTCCATGAATCGATTTCCTGTTGGACCAATTGCGTGAAGGTGGCGAGTGTGCGTCCCATGCCTACAGCCGATTCCAGAGCAGACGCGGAATCATCCAGCGTTTGGGCTCAGGCCCTCCCTCTTCCTGCAGCCACAGCCCGTCCTCGGCCTCGCACAGGTCGATCGCCCGGCGCGCCTGCGCACGGAGTGCCGCCACAAATCGGCTGCGTCCGCCGGATTCAGGCGGCGCGAGCGGGGTCACGCACAATACCTGCACAGCTTGCTCGATCATGTGCTGCAGGGCTTCCGTCATGGCGCGAAAGAGGCGCATCACTTCAGCCTCCGGCACCGACTGATCGTACAACGTGTCGAGCGGACCGGCGAGAATAACGAATCGCGCATCGTAGGTGCGCAGCACGTGAGCCGGCGCCACCCGACTTGCCCGAGCCAGCCGTCCCACCAAGAACGGGTCGAAGACATTGGCGCCGGCCAGATACAACACCGGCTCGCCGGCCAGCGCGCGATCGACCGCGGCACAGAGGCCCAGTCGATAGACCGACGACGGGCCGGACAACAGCACCAACCCCTTCGGATGATCGGTCGACACCGTACTCCGCCGCAACGCCGCCAACAGATGGCAAGGCGCATCGATGATTTCGCCGCCATCCTCTGTGCGAAACGGAAACTCAATTGCCTGTTGTTGCACCAGAGCCATAGAACACCTCACGATTCGTTGAAGTGCCTGATCACCCCTGCGACAATTCCCTGAATGCTAAACTCGTCCTGCGACGACACGATGATCGGCTTCATCGCTGCATTTGCCGGATGCAGTTCGATCCGACCGTC
>JACPZN010000246.1 GCA_016195505.1 Nitrospirota bacterium
GAGGACCTCGTACTCGTTCACTTTGTAGTGACGATAGCGGCCCGGTTTGACCATGTGCACACTATAGGGAATTTCGACTGGCTCGACAACAAGGGGTCGGCGAATCCTGCAGGGGCGGTCAGGGATTCTGCGCTTTCCAATACTGGAGGAGTTCAAGTAAGACCTGGGGTTGGTTCGTGGGGGCGGCTTGTCCGGCTTGGTCTTTGTCGTTGTTGCCGTGGCATGAGGTACAAACGCGGACTTCGCCTGGTTTAAATGTACCCCAATAACGTACGCGCGCTACGGGTGTGCCTTGAGGATTGGTCAGTTGCCAGGAGAGTGCGCGCCGCACCGGGACGAAGGCCGCGGCTGATCCTTCTGCTGCGATCTTGGCGCTGCCGGCCGGGCCGGCCGGATTGGGTTTGTTGTTCGCGAGCGCGCTGCTGTCGTGTAACGTCCTGCCTAGACTCGCCGACCGGGCCTCGGATTGTTGATCCCGTCGATGCCACGCACTTGATCGGCCTGAAAAATCTGCAAGTGCTAGACATCGCAGATTTTCCCGCCGTCGCCCGGCTATGTCACAGCACGAGCGGTGAGAGCTGATGTGGTGATCATGGATCAGAGTCCGCTCGCGGCGGACTCTATATCTGTCTTCCGCGCTGCATCGGACGGAAGAAATCTCGCCCTCGTGTCAGAAATTGCCTCGCTTATGCCGCGCCGTCAGTGGAGTTGCGCTTGCCTGTGCGTCCGGTGTAGCGTAGGCCTAGTATGCCCGCCAAGCTTCCTTCCACCATCATGGAGCGTAAGCCTGCTGGATCATGAAGGCCTCACGTCGCGCCAGTCGGATCCTCCTCCTCTGTCTGGCGATCGGACTCGCTGGCGTCCTCGGAGCCTGTGGGGGCCCCTGGCGGGACACCTACCTCAAGAAAGGGGTAGGACGGCTTACGCAAGAGGAGATCCGCGACAAATTGGGTCCCCCGCATACGGTGAAGACGCCGGCCCTTGGCGGGGATAGTCTCTGGACCTACCGATTTGCGATGGGCGACAAGGATCTTGATCCCTGGAATCCGACTTTCCTGGCGGAGGCGTCGCAGTCAGTGGGAGCGATCATGGGCAAGGCGGGGGAAGCACCCAAGCCCACCCTGTATTGCTATCGGTATACGCTGATCTTCGCCGAGGACAAAGTGCTGAAACACTGGAAACGGGAGGAGTGTGTGCCTGGAACCCGCGAAGCCCTGACGACAAAATAGAGCGATCATGGTAAGGACTCCCGGTTCGTTATTTCGCGGAGACGGCTGCTCTGGCCTTGATCCTATCAACCACAAGGCTGTTGCTTCCATATTGACCCACATGCTATAAGGATCGCCTCTTTGATCTAGCTAATGTTGACAAACGGTGTCCATGTGAGAGATCGGAATTCATCGGGAACAGTCAAGGCCGCCAGGGATTGGCGGTAGGTATTAACTAGCCCAATCACATCTTTTCTTCTTTTTAGGGAGGTAGGTCATCATGGGCAAGACGATGTTTGCGGTTTTCTTTGGCCTTGGGATGGTCGTAGGTGGAGCCTCGGCGGCGTTCGCGCTTCAAGCAGGCGGCGTCGAGATCGGCGATCTCGAAACCGGATCCGTCGTAGGCCAGCCATTCAAGGAACTTGATGTCGATGCGCAGCTGTTTGCCATCGAAATCGGCAACCTGAAGACCTGGTATCCTCCAGTGACGGTGCTCGACTTCAAAGTTCGCCCGGGCCGTCCGGTTCTTCTCAAGGTGACGAACAATTCAGCTGGCGAGCACGGATTTCTCCTAACGGCGGATGAAAATCAGGCAGCACCGACTGTATTGACAGCGAAAGTCGTCCTGAAGCCCGGTGAGACCAAGTACATCGGTATCCCGACCAGCGATCTCTTTTACGCAACAACAGGGAATACTCTCATCTACAAATGTCATCTCCATCCAGCTCACGTGGGTGGCAAGCTGCTGATGCTCAAGTAGCCACAGTTGTGCGGAGCGGAGTCTGTAGGGAAATAACGAAGGCCCCGGTGGATTGCTTCACCGGGGCCTTCTGTTTCTGACGGAGGGTCTGTTGCGTATCGCGTAACTATGTCTCTTCCGGTTGGCAGTCCGCCCCATCCTCCAGCGGAACTCGGTGCATAGCGGCGAGTTCCCCCTTCACAATCAAGAGCAGATAGCGGTTCTCAATAGGGATCGGCAGCTGTTTCTCCAGTACCACGGTGCGGACATCGACGACCATCTGATCGCCATCCCATTGCGTGCTGTTGACGACCCACAGATGGCTTGTGGCGTCAGGGAAATGGCGGGCGATAAAGCCCTCGATGATGGCGCCGAGATCGCCGGTGCTGGCAAGGGGCAAGCCTGGTGTGACGACAGAAAAGAGAAGCGTGCTCAGCAGGACCCACCGATAACGCATGACGGCACCTCCTTGGCGAGCGTGAGAGGCCAATCACTGTTGTGGCAGCTGGGAAGGAGGGAAGCTGCAAGCCATAAAATTCTACAGTCAGGGCTCGAACAAATCCAGTGGAGGCGGATTTTCGACGGCAGCCGATCTGGCAACGGCGCGCTGGAAAAACAGAAGGCCTCGGTTCCGAATGGAACCGAGGCCTTCTATCTAGATCGCAATAGCGACACTAGGGTTAGTTTCTCACTCCGCTCCAGACCTTCGCTGCATCGATCGCTTTGTCGGGATTCAATTTCTTTGCTTTTTCCAACAGGACATCGGTCGTTTCGGGATAGGCTGGATCTGAGATGCAGCAGTTATCGACAGGACAGACTGCTGCACATTGCGGTTCGTCAAAGTGACCGACACATTCCGTGCAGCGGTCGTGCGTGATCACATAAATATTGTCGCCGACTCCCTGGCCGTCGCCGACGTGATTTCCTTTGCCCTCGGCGTCGCTTCTTGTCTCGAAGATTGCTTCATTGGGACACTCCGGTAGGCATGCCCCACAGGAGATACATTCATCCGTAATCAACAGTGCCATGACCCACGCCTCCTTCTCACTCCAACAAGACAGTCAAACAATATTGACAAGTCCGCGCTGCCCCCACCATAGTGCCTGGTGCGCGTCCACTGAGGGGGCCATTCTATTCTGTGATTCTTTTCCAAGTCAACAGAACCAAATCCGGTCAGAAGGCCTAGATCGTTAGCATCTATGGGCCATTGGGCCCAGCATATAAAAACGCACAGCGTTTAAGATGGGAGCCAGTCAGATTCAGCCGAGCGATCGGGAGCAGAGGAAAAAACGGATCATTATGATGGTCCTGCTCGCCGTCCTTCTGATGAGTATCTCGGTGTTTCTGATGCAGCGCGAGGAGTCGAGCATCATTTCCGTTAAGTTCCCAAGCGGGGTTGAGGTCGAAGCCGAAGTGGCGAATACGCCTGAGAAATTATTGTTCGGGCTGGCGTTTCGTGATGGGTTGCCTCCCAATGGTGGGATGATTTATATCTTCGAAGAAAACGGCCTGCATCGTGTGCGGACCAAGGAATACCGGTTTCCGATCGACATTCTATGGGTGGATGAAAGTCATCATGTGGTGC
>JACPZN010000065.1 GCA_016195505.1 Nitrospirota bacterium
GGACCGATCATCATCGTTGTCGTTGTTCGTCGTATCATTGGGACGCTCCCCTCTCACTCATCGACCACTGTGAAGTTCTCATAGTGATGCACCAAGGGATCGTTCCAAGCGGACCAGGGCGATCGAGAGGTCTGCACGCACCTGGGCGTATTCCAGCAAGGTCTGCCGGTAGACCCGCTGCGCATCCAGCACATCCAACAGACTCGCCGCGCCCTGACGGAAGCTGGTTCGAGCCACAATCAAGGTCTGTTCAGCTTGTTTCAGCAAGCCAGTTTCGAATACGTGAAGCTGGTCCTGCGCGGTGCGGACTTCTTGTGCATGCTGGGTGATCGCCTGCTCCAGCTCATTCTGAGCCCGCAGCCGCTCGGCTTCTGCGCGATGTTTCGTCCCCAGTGCGGTCAGACGATCTAGGTCCAGCGTCTGTTTCGCAGACTGGAAGTCCCCTTGGATAGAGAACTGTTTGCCTAATGCACCGGCGGTGAGGGTATTCAACCGGGTCTTGGCCACCAGCAAGGCATTCTGTGCGCGGGCGACTTCTTTCTGGGCCTTCTGCACCTCGACGCTGGCTTTCATGGTATCGAAGGAAGTCGCTTCGCCTGCCGCAACCCGTGCCTTCACCGTGCGCAACACCTCTTCGACCATGGTCACGTTCTGTGCGGTGAGCTCGGCATCGCGTTGGGCAAATAGCAGCGAATAAAACCCGACTTTGACATCGGCAAGTAGCACCAGGCGGGTTTCTTCCAGCGCGGCACTAGCTCCGGCCACTCCCGCGTTCGCCGCCTCCTGACGAGCCTGCCGTTTTCCCAACCATTCAAGCGGTTGTTCGACAGTCACGGTCCGTTCGGTGATGCGCGCACCGGTGCTGGGATCGCGAATGGCGCCGCGACCCGCGCTGCCTGAGACCGACGGATTTAGGTAGGCCCCCGCAGCGATCTGTTGACCATGACTTTGCTTCACCAACCCCTCTGCACCAGCCAGCGTGGGGCTGTGCTCCACCGCAAGCGCCAAGATGTCGGCCAATGAATAGGAAGGTGTGCCTGGGTCAGCGGCCCAGGCTGTCATGCCGCTCTGACTGCGATCCACCAGACAGCATACGATCAATACCAATAAAAATATTCGAGGATTCATCAGGAGCCTCCTCTCCTTCGCAAGGATCGCGGTTCTGCGGTTCTATGGCGAACAAGGCACAAACTCACGCCAAATTGTCCGCGAGAATGGTTCAGGACGAGCGAAGTTTAGACGAGGAGGAAGGGTGGAGCGCGCGAAGGACGGTCATGAACGAAAAGCGTTGCAGAAGGATCGGACGTGAGGTCCTGTATTACCGAGTCGCAGCCTTGAAGAACTGGCATGACTGCAATGGCCGCGAAGGGGGCCTGTGTCCCAAGCGGTTTGAAGGACTTGCGATCGTTCGAATCATTCAGAAGGGAGAACCCGAGCTCCGGATGTTCATGCCCTGCATGCGGGAAGTGTTCGGACAGCGCGACGGCGGGTGGGGTGGCCTTCTCATGGCTGCCGAACTCACAATCGAGATCACCAGATAACACCGTATGAACCGTCCCGCCGTGGACATGTCCGGCTACTCCATGATGGTGATCCGCTTCCGGATGCACATGGAACAAGGGGATTGCCAGCATCCACACGGACAACCACATGAAGACTGCCATGCGAGACCACCATGCGTTCTTTCGCATCAATCGCATGATTTACAACCTAGCACAGTTCTGCGATCCCATCAATTAACACGATCCTTGTATAGATCGGGCGGAACATCATAGGACCGTTCTTCGGAGCCGGAGCGCGTTCGAGATCACCGACACGGAGCTGAAGGTCATGGCAGCGCTTGCGATCATCGGACTGAGGAGCAGTCCCCAGAACGGATACAGCACCCCAGCGGCCACCGGCACGCCCACCATATTATAGGCAAAAGCGAAGAAGAGGTTTTGACGGATATTCCGCATCGTCGCTTTGCTCAACTGTCTGGCTCGCACCAAGGCTCGGAGGTCTCCTTTGATTAGGGTCATCCCGGCACTTTCGATCGCGATGTCCGCACCTGTACCCATCGCAATCCCGACGTCGGCCAGGGCCAGCGCCGGCGCATCATTGACGCCATCACCCGTCATCGCCACGACACGACCCTCCGATTTCAACCGGGACACGATCTCGCCTTTCTGGTTCGGTAGAACCCCGGCCATCACCTCGTCAAGCCCCAGTTGTTTACCCACGGCATTTGCTGTCTGTTGATGATCGCCGGTCAGCATCACCAGCCTGAGCCCATCTGCTTTCAGCAGGCGAACCGCCTCCGCCGTCGACGGCTTCATCGGATCTGCGACCCCCAAGAGGCCTCCGGCCTTCCCATCGATCGCCACAAAGACAACCGTCTGCCCTTCCTGCCTGAGCCGTTCAGCTTCCGCATCGAACACGGCCAGTGTATTACCGGCGACACCGATCGTCTCTCGTAGAAAAGACAGCGTCCCGACAGCGACCGGCTTCCCCTCGACAAGACCCGACACTCCCTTGCCGGTGACTGACTGGAACTGCGCAGCAGCGGTCGGCACAACCCCTCGGCTCTGTGCGCCGGCCACAATCGCTTCGGCCAGCGGATGCTCGCTCCCTTGCTCGAGGCTTGACGCAAAGCGAAGAAGATCCTTGTCGGTCCACGGAGGGGCAAAGCGGATTGCCATCAAGACTGGTTTGCCTTCTGTCAGCGTCCCGGTCTTATCGAAGACAATCGTATCGACTTTCCCCAAGACCTCGAGCGCCTCCGCCTTCTTCACCAGCACACCCGCTGTCGCTCCCCGACCGGTGCCGACCATGATCGACATGGGCGTTGCCAGCCCCAGCGCACAGGGACAGGCGATAATGAGCACGGCGACGGCATTCACGAGCGCATAGGCCAACTTGGGTTCAGGCCCCCAGATAGCCCAGGCGATTGCCGTGAGGATGGCGATCGACACGACGAGCGGCACAAAATAGCCGGCTGCCACGTCTGCCACTCGCTGAATCGGTGCGCGGCTTCGCTGCGCCTCGCCGACCATCTGGACGATCCTGGCCAACAGCGTGTCACGACCAACCCGCTGTGCGCTCATGAGAATGCTGCCGGTGCCATTCATCGTCCCACCCGTGACGGTCGCTCCTACTTCTTTCGCGACGGGAATCGATTCTCCTGTGATCATCGACTCATCAACGGACGTGTTCCCGTCTACCACCACACCATCCACCGGCACACGTTCACCTGGCCTCACCCGCAACCGATCGCCGACATGAACCTGCCCAAGCGGAACGTCTTCTTCTCTCCCGTCGGCGCTCACGCGTCTTGCCGTGGCCGGAGCCAACCGCAAGAGGCCTCTGATTGCGGAACTGGTCTGGCTGCGTGCCCGTAGCTCGAGTACCTGCCCCAATAGAACGAGGACTGTAATGATGGCGGCCGCTTCGAAATAGACAGCCACCGTTCCATCTGACCGATGAAAAGACGTGGGCAACAGCGTAGGGATCATCGTCGCGATCAAACTGTAGCCATAGGCTGCCCCGGTCCCGATGGCGATCAGCGTAAACATGTTTGGCGTTTTGTTGACCACGGACGCCCCACCTCGCTGGAAGAACGGCGCTCCGCCCCAGAGCACCACCGGTGTGGCGAGAAGCAGCTGCGCCCAATTGAGCACCGTGCCTCCGAACCACTGTTGGAGCGGCATGCCGGGAATCATGTCGGACATCGCCGTGAGCATTACAATCGCTGCTGGACCGAGGCAGATCCAGAAACGCCGGCTCATGTCTTCGAGCTCGGGATTGCCGATGTCCTCGGCCGACACAACTTTTGGCTCAAGAGCCATTCCACAAATCCGGCAAGCCCCAGGTCTGGTTTCAAGGACCTCTGGGTCCATCGGACAGACGTACTCGACTACCCCATTGGCTGGAACCGGGGTCATGTGCAGCGCCCTCTGCTCAGGTGGGCTCAGGTAGTAATCGGGATCGGCCTGAAACTTCGTGAGACAGCTCGTGGCGCAAAAGTAGTAGGTTTTGCCCCGATACTCGTGCGAGCCGGCCGCGGTGGCCGGTTGAACGATCATGCCGCAGACAGGGTCAGTCTCGCCCTGCATAGTCGGCATCATCATGGGGAGCGGCTTTCGCAACAAGGGAATAGTCACAAGACTGAGTGACTTCTTGCTGAGCGCGCGCTCAGGATCCGTGCGAAATCGTTCCAGACAGGAAACCGCGCAGAAATAGTAGGTCTGACCTTTGTAGTCATGCCGGCCTGCCGCGGTCGCTGGATCGACGGTCATGCCGCAAATGGGATCGATCGCCATCGTAACTCCGTGAGTGGTGATTGGTGATGGGTGATCCGTGGAAAGACCTAGTCGATCATTCTTTACTCCCCACACATCACTGATCACTTCTTGGCGTCTGCTTCCAGGATGCTCCGAATGATCGTGATGACATTCTCAGGGGTCATGTTCGCACCATCGACTTTGATATTGCCGTCCAGCAAGATCGACGGGGTGGACGACACCTTAATACGCTCTCCCCACCGCCGACCATCTTCAAACGCCTTCGCCGGCTTTCCGCTCTCCATGCCAGCCTCGAACGCCGTGACATCCAAGCCGACCTCTTTGATCAACAGCGAGCGAATTGAGCGATCCAATACACCGTCCATTTTCTCCTTATGGATGGTGCGGAACAATATCGCGCGCATCTCGTTCCCCTTACCCATGAACTTCGCCTGCTCATACATATCGAAGGCCGTGGGAAGTTTTCCTCGAATAACAGGGAACCCGACCATCGTGATCTCCAGCTTGTTGCCGAATTCCTTCATCAGCAACGGTAATCCGGTCTCCTCGAAATGGTGACAATGGGGGCAGTAGAAGTCGGCGAACTCGATCACTTTCACCTTGCCAGGTCGATGCAGCGACGGTTCGTCCTTCAGCAATTCGAACTTGCCCTTCAGTTCAGGCTTCGCCGCCTGCGCACTGAACGGTACAGACAGCAAAGACAGTGCCCCGGCGACAATGGCGAATCTCCAAATCGACATCCTCCAATGATTCATCTCACACCCCTTTCACCGATAGTCGCCCGAGATCCATTATATCGAATGAATGGCATGCCTGCCTTTTGTTATAATTTGCACTATGAGCAAGCGATGGTGGGCGTTGATCGCATTAGTGCTGCTCATCACGTCTGGATGTTCATCGACGGACGACCTGATGGAAACCAGTCCATCCGGCACACCTCAGATTACCTATACACAAGTGAAAATGGCTCCTGAGTCGTACAACGGCCAGCCGGTCACATTCGGAGGCAAAGTCCTAGGAGCGAGACGGTTGAAGGAGGGAACCAGAATTGAAATTCTCCAGCTGCCCCTCACCTCGTCGCTCCAACCCACACTCGACCTGAGCAAATCCCAAGGCCGCTTTGTTGCCATACAAAAGGAGTTTCTCGACCCTGCCACCATACCGGCCGGTACCTTCCTCACCGTCACCGGAGAAGTTGCCGGATCTGTGACGCTGCCGCTCGATGAGACGGAATATACCTATCCGATTGTGGATATCAAGAACCTGCGCGTATGGACGAAAAGCGAAGAAGGAGCTCCCCGTGTTCGCCCTTACATCGGCCCCGGACCCTATTGGGGCCCTTACTGGTCTCCGTACTGGAGGCCGTGGCCCTATTATTGGTAAGTACTATGTGTGGGTCTGGTGAGAGAGGCGGACATTTGAGTCGACGAGTCTCGCCCGTCACGCTCATCTCACCGCCTCGTTGATTAGCGAAACGTCGACCCAACTATGCGCTCAACTCGATCATCACGCCCACCCAGCTCACGATACTTTCGATACTGTGCTAAGGCCCGCGGCATGTCTTTGCGATGGAGTTCGTAGAAGACACCCAAGTTGTAGTGGACCTCCGCATAATCGGGCTTCAGGACTACGGCTTTCTCATACGCCTGCTCTGCATCATCTAGTTTATTTGTACTGGCATAGATGACACCTAGATTCATATGCGCTTCGGCATACTCCGGTCGATAGCGCAACACTTCCAAAAACTCTCGCTCGGCATCGTTCGGCTTGTTCTGGCTCCGATAGATAAAGCCAAGATTGTAATGGGCGTCGACGAGATCGGGCTTGGCGGCAATGGCTTGCTTATACGCATAGGCCGCTTCACCGAGATCATTATTCTTCTCGGCAATCCGTCCGCTCAGATACCAGGCATTGGCATGTTTGGGATTCGCCTTTGTCAGACGGTTCAAGATGTCCCATGCAGCCTTGGGCTCCCCCTGGTTATCGTACAGCGTCGCGAGTTCAAAGAGGATATCGGCTTGTGTCGGCGAAACTGCCAATGCATTCTGATAGGTCTTCTTTGCGGCCGTGAAGTCTTGCCGCTGTTCATAGAGTTTCGCCAGGTCAAGATACGACTCGAGGTGCTTGGGATTGGCCTCAATCGCACGCGTCAGCGCCTGCTCGGCTTCGGCCGATTTGCCCTGCGCCACATACACGTCGGCCAGATCGTTCAGCGCAGCAGCGAAGGTGGGCTTGATCTTGAGCGCGCGGGAGAACTCTTCCCCAGCCTCGGACGGTTTTCGGTCTTTGAGGAGAATGCGGCCTAGGAGATAATGTCCTTCGGCTGACGACGGATTCAGCTCCATCGCTTTTCTCGCCGCCTCGGCAGCCCCCTTCAAGTCGCCTTGACGTAGGAGCGCTTCACCCCGTTCCAGATGATGCAACGCCTCATCTGGATGGGTTGCGGGAGCAGACTGGCTCCAGGATGGAGGGAAGAAGGAGAATGTGACGGTGGACAGGACACAGACGATAACTGCGACAGACCGGTTTCCCGTCGGAACCCGCATGCTCGCCATCGCACTTGATATGGCCTATCGGACTATAAACGGCAACGAAGTGGGAAATCAATGCGCGGAATGAGCAACGGGGCATCGCAGGTTGCAACTCAGCTCTTTGATCCAGGCCAGCTTCCCGCCGGGATCATTCGGATTCTTCTGTAATGCGTCCGTGGAACAGACAACGGCAACGATCGTCACACGTTAAGAAGCGAAGATCGCCCCTCTTCAAAGAAAGGCGGCCCCCCGCCAGATTAGACATGGTACGCTCGATTGTATACAATCTTGGCAACTCTGAGATGATTCACGTTACGGATTTTCCCAACCTGGCCATGACACGATTCGAAAAGACATTCGGCTTGGATAATCCATAGACCTCGGTCACAAGGAGTCAGACACAGAAGAGATGATGACTCGATTCAGAGGAATTGCAGAACATGGTTGATACGCTTGATCGGATGGGTGGAAGGGAATTCTCAAATCTCAGTGCGTCGATCGTTGCGACACTGAAAGAGCGGATTATTCATTGGCAATATCCGCCAGAACACCGCCTCACCGAAGCGGAACTCTGCCAGAAATTCGGCGTGAGTCGTAGCCCCGTACGGGAAGCTCTCCGGATACTGGCGACGGATGGATTCGTCAAGAAAATGCCCAATCGGGGCTACGTAGTGAAGCAACACAACCTTCGCGAGATTGAGGAGCTCTATGAG
>JACPZN010000247.1 GCA_016195505.1 Nitrospirota bacterium
CTTATCGGTTGGCTGTTTGGCCGTGGACGCGGCGGAGCATCGGCAGACCGCCGGTTAGAAGCGGACCTTCAGCAAAGGCTCGCGCAACGCGAGGCGGAGTTGAGCCAGTCGCGCGCTGAGGCCATGCAGATTAGAACTTTGCTGGCCACAGCCCAAGCGAATCAGGCAAGCGCGGAGAAACTGTTGGGCGAGCAGCGCGCGTTGCATGAGCGCGCGACGGCCGAGGCGAAAGAAGCGCAGGCAAAAGCACTGGCGGATTTGCGAGAAGCATTTAGGGCATTGAGCGCCGAGGCTTTAAAGCAGAGTGCGCCGGAGTTCTTGCGGTTGGCGGAACAAAGTTTTGGCAAGTTACAGGAAGCGGCGAAGGGCGATCTGGACAAGCGGCAGGAGTCCATCAAGGTGTTGGTCGAGCCGCTGAAGCAGCAGTTGGAAAAAGACGGCTACAAATTCGAATCGGAAACCGATACGGAAGTTGTCGCACACCTGATCGACAAGTATCTTCAGCAAGGACAAAAGTTGGCGGATGCCGTGCGTTCCGCCACGAAAGATGTGCTAGGCAGCTATGCGCTGGCCGTCATCTCCGAGCGGGAGCCCGGAACGTTGATTGCTGCGCGGTCTGGATGTCCGCTGGTTGTGGGCCGAACCAAGCATGCGTCCTATGTCGCGTCGGATGTCATGGCGATGCTCGCTCACACGCGCGATGTGACGTATCTCGAAGAAGGGGACGTCGCGGTCGTCACCCAAGAGGACGTGCACCTCACGGACCTTGAAGGGCATACCGTGTCGCGCAAGCAGTCAACAATTACCTGTGATGCGTCGGCCGTGGAGAAGAGCGGCTATCCGCATTTCATGCTGAAGGAGATTCACGAGCAGCCCCAAACTATTCTCGATACGATGCGAGGACGATACTCGTACGAAACGGGCGAAGCGGATTTGCCGGATATCGGACTGACGCCCAAGGAATTCGAGGCCGTCGAACGGATCTGGATCGTGGCCTGCGGGACTTCCTGGCATGCTGGCTTGGTAGGAAAATATCTCTTGGAAGAAATGGTCCGTACCCCGGTACAGGTCGATATCGGCAGCGAGTTTCGGTATCGCGATCCGCTCGTCGGGAAGAACGACTTGTTCATCACCATTTCGCAATCCGGAGAGACAGCCGATACGCTTGCCGCCGCACGGGAAGCCAAGGAGAAAGGCGCCCGCGTCGTCTCCATTGTGAATGTGGTAGGCAGCGCGCTCGCGCGTGAATCGGACGGTGTACTCTACATCCGTTGTGGGCCGGAGATCGGCGTCGCTTCGACGAAAGCCTTCACCGCGCAGTTGACTGCACTCTACCTGCTAGCATTGCACCTCGCGCGAGTTCGGAATGTGATGAAGGTGGCGGACGGGAAAGCCTGGCTTGACCGGCTCGTCCGGCTACCCGCGCTTGTCGAACGGGTGCTCGGGCGCGAAGCCGAAATCGTGGTCATTGCCAAACGCTATTACAAGAAGCGGAACTTTCTATTCCTGGGGCGTGGCATCAACTATCCGATCGCCCTGGAAGGTGCGCTGAAGCTGAAAGAAATTTCCTATATCCATGCCGAGGGGTATGCGGCGGGCGAGATGAAGCATGGTCCAATCGCGCTCATCGATAAGGACATGCCCGTGGTGATCTTGGCGCCGCGCGATCGATTGTATGAAAAGACGGTGAGCAATCTGATGGAAGTGAAGGCGCGGCGCGCGCCGGTCATTGCCTTCGTGGCGGAGGGGGAGCGGGAGTTGGGGAAGATTGCCGATGCGGTGTTTACGGTTCCCGATACACATCCCTTGATCTCGCCTATTCTGTTCACGATCCCGCTGCAACTGCTGGCCTATCACATTGCCGTGTTGCGCGGAGCGGATGTGGATCAGCCGCGGAATCTCGCAAAAAGCGTCACGGTGGAATAATAGGATGTTGAAAATGGCTTCCAGCGGCGTTCTCAGTCGTCCATCTTCCTGCGACGTACCCCAGAGGGTACGCCTCGGTCGCCGGACTCCCTGCGGCCTTGCTGGGAAACCATTTTGAACATCCTTGAGAGAAGGAAGGAAGAGAAGAGTGAAAATCACAAAACAGGATGTTGAAAAAGTGGCGAAGTTGGCCAGGCTGGAAGTGACGGCGGCTGAGAAAGAAGTCTTTGCCAAGCAGCTGAGTCAGGTTCTTGCGCATGTCGAAAAGCTCAATGAGTATGACACCAGGGAGGTTGAGCCGACCACGACTGTCATGGGACAGGTGAATGTGTTTCGCGAAGATGTCGTGCGTCCATCGTTGACGACCGACAAGGCTTTGGCAAACGCGCCGGAGCGTGAGGCGGACGGGTTCTGCGTGCCAAAAATTATTGAATAATGTCAACGGTGATGAGTGATGTGTGATGGTTTGGAACGGTCGATGATGCTGCTGGCCGTCCCACGCGTCACCCATCACTGATCACCCATCACGCACGAGGGCTTTGCATGTTTCGACAAATGCTACGTTCGAAAATTCATCGCGCGACGGTGACCGGCGCGCATCTTGAGTACGAAGGCAGTCTGACCATCGATCAGAATTTGATGGAGGCGGCGGGGATACTTCCATACGAAGCCATTATCTGCTCCAACTTGAATAACGGCGAGCGGTTTATGACATACGCGATCAACGGCAAGCGGGGAAACGGGGATATCATTTTGAATGGACCCACCGCTCGAAAAGCAGCGGTCGGGGATCAAATCATCATTTTCTGCTATGAGTACTACGGCGAAGAAGAAATCAAAAAGCATGCACCCAAGATCGTTCGGGTGAATGAGAAGAATCAGATCGTTGAAATA
>JACPZN010000248.1 GCA_016195505.1 Nitrospirota bacterium
AGCGAAATTCTGGATATTGTCGGTGGCGCAGAGGCGCTTAAGTAGAATGGAAGTTCTGAGTGCTGAGTGCTACGTGAGAATGCTGTCAGAACGTACAACTCAGAACTCATGACTCAGAATTCAGAACACGGGAGAGAAGGAGCGTTATGAGCACAGGCAAAGTTATTCAAGTCATCGGCCCGGTCGTGGACATTGAGTTCCCTCCCGGCCAACTGCCGAACATTTACAACGCGCTCAAAGTTACACAGGAAGAGAATAAAGCTGCGGGCAAGCCTGCCGTTCGGATCACACTCGAAGTTGCCTCGCATCTCGGCGAAAACCGCGTCCGCAGCATCGCCATGTCTACGACCGACGGCCTCACTCGTGGCATGGACGTACAGGACACCGGTGCGCCGATCTCCGTGCCGGTGGGTCGAGAAACACTCGGTCGCCTCATCAACGTACTTGGCGAGCCGGTCGATGAAAAGGGCCCGCTGAAGACAAAAAAGACCTATCCGATTCACCGGCCCGCTCCCAGGCTCGAGGATCAGGATACCAAGACGGAAGTTCTTGAAACCGGCATCAAGGTCGTCGACCTGCTCGAGCCTTACAGCAAGGGCGGCAAGGTCGGGCTCTTCGGCGGCGCCGGGGTCGGCAAGACCGTCATCATCATGGAACTCATCAATAACATTGCGCTCCACCACGGCGGATTCTCTGTCTTCGCGGGCGTAGGCGAGCGCACCCGTGAAGGTAACGATCTCTGGCACGAGATGCGGGAATCGAAAGTCATCGATCCGGACGATTTCAGCAAGTCCAAAGCAGCGTTGGTCTATGGCCAGATGAATGAGCCGCCTGGTGCGCGCCTCCGCGTTGGCCTCACGGGTCTGACGGTCGCCGAATATTTCCGCGACGAAGAGAATCAAGACGTGCTGCTCTTTGTGGACAACATCTTCCGGTTCACGCAGGCTGGCTCAGAAGTCTCCGCCTTGCTCGGTCGTATGCCGTCAGCCGTCGGCTATCAACCGAACCTTTCGACTGAAATGGGTGCGCTGCAAGAGCGGATTACCTCGACCAAGCGTGGATCGATCACGTCGGTACAGGCCATTTACGTGCCGGCCGACGACTTGACCGATCCGGCTCCTGCGACCGCTTTCGCGCACCTGGATGCCACCACCGTTTTGTCACGCCAATTGGCGGAGTTGGGGATCTATCCAGCCGTCGACCCATTGGACTCCACCTCGCGTATTCTCGACCCTCAGGTTATCGGCGAAGATCACTACAAAGTAGCGCGTGGTGTGCAGTCGGTGCTACAGCGCTACAAGGACCTGCAAGATATTATCGCGATTCTTGGCATGGACGAATTGTCCGAAGACGACAAGATGGCTGTGGCCCGCGCGCGGAAGATTCAGCGCTTCCTCTCGCAGCCGTTCCACGTCGCCGAGGCTTTCACCGGCGCGCCGGGCAAGTACGTGAAGCTCAAGGACACTGTCCGCAGCTTCAAGGAAATCCTCGACGGCAAATACGATCACCTGCCGGAACAGGCCTTCTATATGGTCGGGCCGATCGAAGAAGTGATTGCGAAAGCGGAGAAGATGGGAGTGAAAGTATAGAAATCGAGCAAACCGGATGCCCTCTGTGCTCGCGCACCCCCCACGATAAAGCTGTGGTCGGTGCATGCGCGCAGTAGAGGGCATCCGGTTCGCTCGACCTTGAGTGTGAAGTTGGAGAAGACGAAGAGAAGATGGCTGGGAAGATTCTATTGGAAGTGGTGACCCCGGAGAAGCACCTGCTGAGCCAGCAGGTGGACGAAGTGATCGCCCCTGGTTCAGAGGGGGAGTTCGGCGTGTTGCCGGGCCACTGCCATTTCCTTTCGACATTGCGCATCGGCGAGCTCCGCTATCGCGTCGGCGAGCAGACGAATCACATGGCCGTCCTCTGGGGTTATGCCGAAGTGACGCCTACCAAAGTCACCATCATGGCCGAGATCGCTGAGAAGGCTGAAGATATCGATGTGGGGCGCGCTCAGGCTGCGGTCGAAAAAGCTGAACAGCGGCTCAAAGCTGGTGGCTTGCCCTCCGAGGTCAAAGAAGCCGAGATCAGTCTCGAAAAGGCCCGCCTCCGCAAGAAGATCGCCGAACGAGCTCGCAAAACCGGCCACGCCTGAGGCGAGCCAGAGGCCGACCAAGGCTC
>JACPZN010000228.1 GCA_016195505.1 Nitrospirota bacterium
AGCCGCTACAACTCCGCGCCCTTTTCCTTCTCAGGAATCTTCCCCGACGACTCCAGCAGGTCACGCCCGACGAGAATCGGCGCCTTGAAATGAACGGCGAGCGCGATCGAGTCGGACGACCGGCTGTCAAAGACCTTTACCTGATCTTTGAACGATACTGTCAACGCTCCGTAATAGGTTCCGCCCTTCAGCGTAATGATTGTCTGGGTCACCTTCCCGCCGTAGGCGTCCAGGATGGAATGCATCAGATCGTGCGACATCGGACGAGGAAGTTTTTCCCCGTTCAAGGCGCCTTGAATGGACAGCGCGACCGTGACGTCTACGAAGATCGGGATCGTGCGGCCTTCGGCTTGTAGCAGGACCACCGGGCCATGGTCCGACATGCGGACCTTCACCTCAGCAATCTTGACCGAATCAGAACGAGAGGCCGGCGGCTCTTCAGCCGGGACGACCGAATGAGTCAGCCCGAGAAACAGCAGCGTCAAGAGAACAAGCCGGTTGTATGGAGTCATGGTACCTCCCTATCCTGTCAGGCACGGACAAACTGATTCGTTTCCTTTTCAACGCCGATTTCGGTCTCCGGCCCGTGGCCGGTCACGACGGCCGTCGCCTCATCGAGGGTGTAGAGCCGCTCTCTGATCGATTGCTCGATCGCATCGAAATCACCGCCCCACAAGTCGGTCCTGCCGATGCTGCCTCGAAAGAGCGTGTCGCCGGCCAAAACCAGCTTCTCGTGCGGCATATGAAAACTCATTGACCCGGGCGTGTGGCCCGGCGTATGGAGGGCGACCACGGAAACCTGGCCGACCAGCACCTTCTCATCGTCCTTGAGCCAGTAATCCGGCATCGGGACAGGCACATACGGCACGCCGAACATCCGGCACTGCACTTCAAGATTCTTCCAGAGATCGAGGTCGTCCTGATGGAGACACAATGTCGCCCCCGTTGCCTGTTTCATTGCGCCGGACGCGAGAAAATGATCGAAGTGCGCATGGGTATGGAGGATATGACTGACGGTGAGTCCGAGTTGTTGCACTTCACGAAGAATGCGCTCGTGCTCTCCACCGGGATCGACGACGATGGCCTGTTTCGTAACCGGATCGCCGATGATTGAACAGTTGCATCCGAGGGGAGAGACCGAAAAGGTTTTCCGAATCAATGTGGCCATGGCGCAGGCATGCTACCGTCCGACGACCTTAGGGCGCAAGCGGCGGGCCTTCTCCTCCTTCTCCATTGTGGACGGTCCATACAACTTCCGTATCAAAAATCCTCCACTCCTGTCCCTGCCGGCGGAACCAGACCAGGAATCCGGTGCCGGTCCCGTCCGGGCGGGGATTCTCAACATAGAGCAGCGCCTGATCGTTACGCAGCGTCCGCCCCACCCGCGAAAAGGCAAGGCGATCCAAGACGGCTGCGTTCTGTATCACGGTTGGACGTTCGACCGACACCGGAACGCCGATCGACACTTCCGGGTCCTCCATGTCATTCCCCGAGACAAACCGATAGCGCGGGCCGAACCGAAATCGTCCCTCCAGCCGACCGGGCCTCTGGTTGACTCCGACAAAGTCCCGCACAAGATCCGGCGGCAGCTGGCCGTTGAAATAGCCTTGTTGTTGGAAGAACACCGTCGTCATCGGCCCCTCCTGATCGGGCAGGAGACGGGGTATCGTCATGCGTTCAAGCACCACCAGTTGAGTGCGCGACGTCAAAAATTTATTCGTGACGACCTGATCGTACAGACCATAGTCCTCGATGGGTATAACGGAAGCAGTCGGCATCTCTTCCGCAGCAAGAGTTGCGCGTAGCGAGAGACACGCGAACAACACAACGATCGACAGCGCCGCAGTTCTTATCATGCATGGAGCATAACTGCAGACGCGGAGGACGGTCAAACGCGAGAATACGTCATGGACAAGTCGATCTGAAGCGTGGATAATCGCAAAAATTTCTAGGGGGTCCTAGCGTGCGCGACAAGACTCACTCAAACCGGTGGCCGCTGTGGATCGGACCCATTGCGCTGTGCCTGATCGCCAGCGGCTGCAAACCGGACGAGTCTCCCTTCAGAGCCGAGAATGATGCGCTGAAGAAACAGGTGACCAAGCAAGAGTCCCTGCTGAGCTCGCTGCAAGATGGGAATAGAGTCATGCAGCAGCAGATCGATCTCCTCAATCAGGAACTCCGCGATGCAAAGAAAGCGACCGAGTCCGCCAAGATAGAGACCAAGCAAATGACCGACCAACTGGAGACTCAGCTCGCTCAGACCAAACGCATGAATGCGGAAATCCAACGAACTGCGGCAGCCCAAGCGGCCCAGAATCTCAAGGTCGACGAAAAGGGGGCGCAGTTCGATACGCTCCCCCGCCCCCTGGGCGCCGTCGCCAAAGTGGTGGAGGAGGCGCTGGCGCGCAACGGTTATCAACTCAAGGTCAGCATCAAGACCGACCAGAAGGCTATTTATATTACAGAACGCAAGGTCTCGAACCCTGCTTCGCTCGAAGTGGCCGGCTTCCGAAACCAATATCTCATTTCGCTCCAAGTTCTTCCTGCTAATGTCACCAAACTCGGCGTGAAGGCCGAATTTGAAAAAGTCGCGCAAGGCGG
The DNA here is from genome assembly GCA_016195505.1 of Nitrospirota bacterium. Classification (GTDB taxonomy): domain Bacteria; phylum Nitrospirota; class Nitrospiria; order Nitrospirales; family Nitrospiraceae; genus Nitrospira_D. The sequence continues at coordinate 2,602 of JACPZN010000228.1, forward strand.
ACGCATCCTCACTGTGAGCGCCGAGGAAACCGCTGAGATTGAGCGGCGTCTGATCGGCGAGATCAGCAAAGCGCTCGAGGCTCCGAGCAAAACCTAATGTTGTGCCTGCTTGTTCTCCCCCTCGCGACATGCCTCCTCTTGTTCGAAACCTTGACCGTGTTAGCCGCGTCGGCTGGTCCGAATCCCTCACAGGAACTTGCCCGCCACCTCACCGCCATCGCGATGTTGGCTCAGTCCGCCCCTGTGGTCGCCATCCCAGCCGGATCGTTTCTCCTCGGCAGCAAACGAGTCGACGGTGATCCCTATGGACCGTGGACCCAGTTTGACGATACCGAACTGCCACAGAACCAGGTCTGGCTGGATGCTTACGAGATGGATCGCGATGAAGTGAGTCTCGGGGAATATCTGACTTTCTTACAATAGCGCAAAGAACATCCTCCGGAAGAGCTTCAGAAACTGATCTGGCACGTCATCACCATCCATTCCATCTCCGACCAGACCCTGACACGCTGGCCGGCGCTCTACGTGACCTGGCACGAAGCTAGGCAGTTCTGCACCGCGAAAGGCAAACGATTGCCCACCGAAGCGGAGTGGGAGAAAGCCGCGCGAGGTCCTCATGGGAATCTGTTTCCTTGGGGAACGGCTGCTCCGGATAATCAACGCGCCATGTTCGGCCAGCATCATATGCACGAGATTCCGATCTTGGCGTCGGTCGACTCCCATCGCCAAGGCGAAAGTCCCTATGGGCTTCGGCATATGGCAGGCAACGTCGCGGAATGGGCGCAAGATTGGTTTGGCTTCGACTATTACGCCTACATGCCGGAACGGAATCCCTCCGGGCCGGCGAGCGGCCGGTACAAAACTCTGCGCGGTGGATCCTGGAAGAGCAACCCCATCATGCTCAGGACCGCCACTCGCAGCGGTTCGCCGCCGGATCAACGTTCAGCGACCATCGGCTTTCGCTGCGCAAAATCGGCCCACGTTTCAGCTCCCGAATCCAGGTAACAATCACCCGTTTTCTTGGTGAGAGACTCCCCTCATGCTAGCATTTTGAGCTAATGTCTCTCTCAACCAGCGTCCACGATCTCCGTACCCTGATCCGGTCCTTTCATCCGTTGATCGTCATCGAAACGGTGGAGGAAGACCGCGTCCTGTCCTTGCTCCAATCGGTAGGGGCCCAGGAGCGGATGCCCCTCTTTGAATGGTCGATCACCAGAGGCCTCACCCGGCACGACGACGGACCTACGCTTAGCCGATTGACCGCCACTCCGTTGGCGGTCCTCCAACATCTGCAAAGCCTCACGGTCGAGGCCATCTTCTGGCTCAAGGATCTCGCGCCGCACCTGCAAGATTCGGCGGTCGCCCGCCAGTTGCGGGAAGTCACGGACGTGTATGGCCGCTCACGATCCACCTGCATCCTCACGGGAGAACCCATCACACTGCCGCCCGACCTGGATCGAAGCGCCGTCCGGTACCGATTGAACTTACCGGACAATGACGAACTCCGGGCCATGCTCGACAACGTATTGCAGTCGCTCGATCAACGGATGTTGCGCGGAAGACCGCGCTCCACGACGCTGGCGCAGAGCATCCTGAGCTCGTTTACGAACGACAGGCAGGAGGCCCACAGGCTTCCACCGCAGGAACGCGACGCCATTGTTCGGGCGCTCCGAGGGATGACACTGCACCAGGCCCGCCAGGTCATTACCCAGTGCGTGATGGACGATGGAGCATTGACCGCCGATGATGTGCAGAAAATCCTTGATCGAAAGATTCAAGCAGTGAAAGATGGGGGACTGCTGGAATACTACCCCCTGGAGGACAACCGGTTCGAACTGGGCGGATTTGCCAACCTCAAAGCCTGGCTGGAGCGGGTGCAGGTGGGATTCAGCCAGGAGGCGAAAGCGCTCAACCTGACACCACCGCGCGGCATTCTGCTGGTGGGCGTGCCGGGCTGCGGGAAATCGTTGGCGGCTAAGGTCATCGCGCGGGAGTGGCAGCTGCCGCTCCTCAAGCTCGACGCCGGCCGGCTGTTCGACAAATTTGTCGGCGAATCCGAAAAGAATTTTCGCAAAGCGATCGAGATGGCTGAATCCTTGTCGCCGATCGTCCTCTGGATCGACGAAATCGAAAAAGCGATGGTCGCGGGCGGCGGCAACGGCGAAGCAGATGCGGGCTTGAGCCGGCGGCTGTTCGGCGCCTTCCTCACCTGGCTGCAGGAAAAGAAGCAAGAGGTCTTCGTCGTGGCCACGGCCAACAACCTCTCGTCGCTGCCTCCCGAACTACTCCGCAAAGGGCGGTTCGACGAAATCTTCTTCGTGGACCTGCCGGACGACGGCGAACGAGAAGCTATTTGGAAGATTCACCTCGGCCTCCGCAAGCAAGACAGCAAGAAATTCGATTTGGTCAAGATCGTCAGCGCCAGCGACGGCTTCAGCGGCTCCGAGATCGAACAAGCGGTCGTGGCGGCCCTCTATCGCGCACTCCATCAAAAAACACCGCTGACGACCGATCTATTGGTCGAAGAGCTGACACAGACCGTACCGCTCTCCGTCACCAGGCGTGAAGACATCGATCAGCTTCGGGAAATGGCGCAAGGGCGGTTCGTCAACGTACGCTGAGACCAATGCGATTCTTTTTCATCATGGCAGCCATCGCAATCGTCACGCTCGTGGGCTGTGCGGCACCAGTAATCGAGCCTCCTCAAGCATCGGCACCGGTCGAGCCCCCTCCGATATCGGCACCGGTCGAACCATCTCGTGCGCCGGTACCGGAGAAGCGTCCCTGTTGTCGATCTGCCAAAGTCATGCCGAGCCGATCTGCGATTGTGCGTACAGCGTCGAAGCTCGTGGGCGCCACAACGATCAAGAGCGAAGGCCGGCGTATCGCCTACGATTGCGCCGGGGTCACACGAGCTATTTTCCTCAAACACGGCATCG
>JACPZN010000242.1 GCA_016195505.1 Nitrospirota bacterium
ACGGTATTGACGAGTGCTACACTGGAATCGAGGTTCGTCCGAGCCTGGCGTTCCATCCCCTCCAGTTCATCACGGTACGCCTCCCAGACGTCCGCCATGGTATTGATGCTCTGGGTGATTGGGCTCTGGGGCATGCGGCGGATGGTAGGGCAGAGAAGGAAACAAAGTCAAGCCAGTCACCCCTTTGGGGGGCGGCCAGCCATGGGCAATTTGAATGAGTGACAATCTTGACAGAAGAATCATGCTTCTATTAAGGTGATCGAATCAGATGCGAACGGAATTCGCCTTGTGTGTGACGGGGTTATCCTCCCCGGCTGCCTCTCGATATAGCCTCCGTCTGGTCGCAGACACGTCTATATTTTTAACGAGATTCCAACCATGAGCATCCCCGGGCTTCCAGCGAAGCAAGGACTGTACGACCCTGCACAGGAGAAAGACTCCTGTGGGATCTGTTTTGTCGTCAACATCAAGGGTCAGAAGTCCCATACGATCGTTCAGCAAGGGCTTCAGATTCTTGAGAGTCTGAGTCACCGAGGGGCCCAGGGCTGTGATGCCTGCACGGGAGACGGCGCCGGGATTCTGCTGCAAGTCCCACATGAGTTTCTCAAGCGGGCGGCCGGCGATGTGGGTGTGTCTCTGCCCAATGCCGGAGAGTATGGCGTGGGGATGGTCTTTCTCCCGCCCCATCCCGATGCGCGACAACAATGCGAAGCACTCTTTGCCGGAATAATCGGCGAAGAAGGCGCTCGGCTCCTTGGTTGGCGCGATGTGCCGGTCAAGAGCGATGTGATCGGCGTCGTAGCACAAAGCACCGAGCCGTATATGCGGCAGGTCTTCATTGCCCGCGATGTCCTCAATGAAGGGCAGTTTGAACGCAAGCTCTATGTCATTCGCAAGCGGGTGGAGACGGCCATCAGCGAATCGGCCATTCAGGGGCGTCACTATTTCTATATCTCAAGCCTGTCCGCGCACACCATCGTCTACAAGGGCCTGTTGCTCCCGGAGCAGATGTCGGCGTACTACCAGGACTTGAAAGATGCGAGCCTGACGAGCGCCCTGGCCCTCGTACATTCCCGCTTCAGTACGAATACCTTTCCCACTTGGCCGTTGGCCCATCCCTACCGGTACATTTGCCATAACGGCGAGATCAATACGCTCAAGGGCAATGTGAATTGGATGCGCGCCCGGCAAGGGCGGCTCAACTCCGACTTGTTCGGCCAGGATCTGGAGAAACTCTTTCCGGTGGTCTCCGAAGAGCAGAGCGACTCCGCCTGTTTGGACAATGCCGTGGAATTCCTGACGATGGGAGGCCGTTCTCTTCCGCACGTGATGATGATGCTGATTCCCGAACCCTGGGTTGCGAATCCGCAAATGGATCTCGATCGGCGAGGCTTCTATGAATATCACGCGGCGATGCAGGAGCCCTGGGATGGTCCGGCAGCAGTCTGCTTCACCGACGGCAGGCTCATCGGCGCGACGCTCGATCGCAACGGATTGCGCCCCTGCCGCTATCAAGTCACGACGGACGGCCTAGTAATTTTGGCCTCGGAAGCGGGTGTGCTGCCGATGGATGCCCGGAAGATCAGGCAGAAGGGGCGCCTCATGCCGGGGCGGATGTTCCTGGTCGATACCGTGCAGGGGCGCATCATCGATGACGAAGAAGTGAAGGCAGAGATTGTAAGCCGCAAGCCCTACCGGTCCTGGGTCACCCAATATCGGATTTCGCTCGACGAGCTGCCCGATCCCAGCAATGTGCCGCAGCCGGACCATCCGACGATCCGCCAACGCCAGCTGGCCTTCAGCTATACGGTGGAAGAGTTGAAGATGGTCATCACGCCCATGGTGGTGGAGGGGCAGGAAGCGACGTCTTCGATGGGTACGGATACGCCGTTGGCGGTGTTATCCGACCGGCCGCAACTGCTCTTCAAATATTTCAAGCAGCTGTTCGCCCAGGTGACCAATCCGCCGATCGATCCGATCCGCGAAGAACTGGTGATGTCGCTCATGACCAGTATCGGACCCAAGCCGAATCTGATGGATGAGCATCCGGAGTCCTGCCGGCGCATCCGGGTCAAACAGCCGATTTTGACGAATGCCGAACTCCAGAAGATCCGTGAGATCGCCGATCCGCATTTTAAGAGCAAGACGCTCAAGATGCTGTTCAGAGTGGCCGAGGGGCCGGAGGGGCTCGGGGCGGCAGTGGACGATCTGTGTCGCCAGGCGTCTCAGGCTATTCGGGATGGCTACAAGTTTTTGATCCTGAGCGATCGTGGGATCAACGAAGAATGGGCGCCGATTCCAAGTCTCCTCGGGATTGCGTCGGTTCACCACCATCTTGTGCGCGAGTGCACGAGGACCGAAGCCGGCCTCATCGTGGAAACCGGCGAGCCACGCGACGTGCACCACTTTGCCTGCTTGATCGGCTATGGAGCCGGGAGCGTG
>JACPZN010000243.1 GCA_016195505.1 Nitrospirota bacterium
CGAGGCGATCGGCACCCTGATGATCACTCTCGGATTTCCGGACGAACAGCCCATGCCTATCCCGATGAAGTTCGTGGACTTCCTATTGACGGAGCGCTGCAACTGAGGCCATATGGAAGTGTGGCAAATTTTTGCGCTCGTCGCGGTCATCTTCTTCATTCTGGGAGTGATTCACTCCCTTGCCAGCTCGGACAAACAGTCAGTATCCGAAGGAGAACTCGATGTGGCTGATCTACTTTCCCTGCCGAAGACGTGGGACGAACCGGCAATTGGCCGTCAACTCACCGTCGCGTCCCAGGAATCCACCACCGCCCTTACCACCTACGTCGATGGCCTCAAGCAACGCTTCATCCTGCGGCAAAACGAGAAGACTGCCATTGCCCGTATCGACTTCATCAAAAAGGTAATTGAGAATGGTGAACTGGCCAAGAAGTATCACGCTGTCCTGAATGATTTGGCTGCCATGAAATTGGAGCAGGAGAACCGGCTCAAGAAGTTGGAGGTGGAAGGTCTAAAACTTGATCATGAGCGCGCCGGTCTGGAGGAAGTGGAACATCTCAAGCGCGAGAAGGAGAAACTTCAAATTGAAGTGGAGATGGCTCGGCTTCGACGGGAGATGGAAGAGCTACAGCGGAGGAGCGAACCGGAACAACCAAAGCTGTCCGCCGAACAACAGCGGCGTCTGAAACGTATGGAGATTGAAGACAGACTCAGCGAACTCGACCGCCTTGAAGCGGAAGCCTTGAGAATTGCCCGCACCGACCCGGATCGGTTGCGGGTTCAAAACATGTACGCCGACAAGCGCAACGAACTGCATGAGCAGCTATCCAAGTACCTGGTATGAAGCCTCTCTTCCTCGGCTACGATGCGCGCGGCAGGCCCATTCATCTTGACCCCGATGACCGCAAGATCCATATGCACGTCATAGGATCGTCGGGCTCCGGCAAGTCCAAGTTTCTGGAGTCGATGATTCGGGGCGACCTCAAGAACCGCCAGGGCTTCTGTCTGATCGACCCGCACGGCGAACTCTACGACGCGACTGTGGCCTACTGCGCCCGCCACGTGCTCGACCGCGAAATTATTCTGCTGAATCTGTCCGATCCTTCGGCCATCGTCGGCTTCAACCCATTCCGCAAGACTACCGGAGGTGATATTTCCGTTGCAGTTGATCGCCGCATCACGGCCACCATGCACGCTTGGGGCGTGAAGAATGTCGATGAAACTCCCACTCTCGCCCGAACCTTACGGCTCATCTACACGGTCAGTGGCAGGAACTCCACCAGATGAAAGCGCGGGAATGGCGCGAGGAAATTCTCTCGGCCAAGAATCGGCTTTATAAGCTCCTAACTTCGGATGCACTCCGGCGCTTTATGGGCTTGGCAGATTTTTCCATCAACCTGCGCGAGATCATGGATGAGGGCAAAGTGCTTCTGGTTAACCTCAAACAGAGCAAGGAATACCTGTCGCTCGAAGGCGCGCGGACGTTCGGCGCTTTGCTGGTCAACGAATTCTTTGAGGCGGCGATGGAGCGCCGGAAGGATAATCGTGTCCGCGACCCCAAGCCCTACTACCTGTACCTCGATGAGTTCCAAAATTTTGTTTCGCTTGACATCGCCAGCATGCTCGCCGAGGTGCGCAAGTTTGGCTTGTTCCTGGTGCTCGCCCACCAGTATTTTGAACAGCTCGACGAGGACATCACCGCCGCCGCGCTGAACAACTGCCAGATTAAGGCCGTGTTCGGCGGACTCTCGGCAGACAACGCTACCAAAATGGCCAAGGAGATGTTCATTGACCAACTCGACCCGATGAAGGTCAAAGTGGCGATCCACCAAACGAAGTTCTGGCCCGAATACCGCCGCGACAAGGTGTATAACCGTTCGAGCTCGCACGGCTCCTCTTCCGGCACCTCGCAGAGTACGGCGTCCGGTTCTTCTTCTGCATTGTCCTCCTCCGCTTCTTCCGGTATGTCCTACGACGGCTCCTATTTCACGCCGGACAAGTGGTTCGCCATGACGGACGGCTTCACTAGGTCGGAGGTCTCCACGGCTGGCACAACCGGTGGCACAAGTAGCATGTCCGGTTCCTCCTCTAGCGACAGCCAGTCCTGGTCGGAATCGGATGGAGAGGCGGACATCCCGATCTTTTTTCCTGTCCCTTTTCAGGAGCTTTCCAGTATTCAATATCACAGCCTGGAGGAGCAGCTCACGCAAATGGCCGCTGCTCTCAAGAAGCAGTTCCAGCGCCACTGCTTCGTCCAGATTCGGCAGCAGGACACCCAGCCGCTTTTGGTACCCTTCGTTGAGCCGGTGACGACATTCATGTATGACCGCCGGAACCTGGAGATCTACATGGCGCTCCAGCACAAGAAGCAGAATGCCCTTCCAGCATCCGAGGTCGATCGCTTGCTCAAGGAGCAGGAAATTGCTTTAATTCAAGAGCGACAACCCTCGACAACGGTGCTGATGAGCGAGGTATCCGCGAGTCCCGATAATCAGCCCGGCCAGCAGGCCAGAATCCTAATCTGGAATCGCACCAGCGTGCCGCCTACTCCGCCACCGTGCACTCCAGTACCCGCTCCGCAGCCCCGCAAGCGAGGCCCAAAAACTGACATCGAGAACCACAACAAGGTCGTGGCCATTGTCGCCGGACACGGTGAGGCCTGGACATTTGACGAGCACCTCATCGAGATCTGCGAGAAGCTCGATGAGCAACAGGTGCCCGTGCCGAAGACCTGGCCCAGCCGTTCGGATGGCAAGTCCCGCACTTGGTCCAGAGCTTTTGCAAACTATCCTCACCTTGTGGTCAAAGCCATCAAAGACCGCTGTAAGGCCGCTGGTGAGTCTGCAAAATAATCTTCCGCCAACTTCCGCCGCGACCGAGGACAGTGGAGATTGGCGCGCTCGTAAACATCTGGGCTTGCTCATCTTCCGGCGTTTCAATGGCATACCGGCGGGGTCGTTTATTCTCGATGGCGGAAGTTTGGCGGAAATTTCTCAAACCGTATTCTGCTGGCACATGGCCACACTCCCCCACTCCCGATCCCCCGTGTCTCCAGCCGCGGTCAATCGCAACGGCAGGCGAGCCATTGGTTGTGCTACATTGCCTTCCGAGCAATTCCGAAACGAGCCATCGCCGCAGGGAGGCGGCTTTGA
>JACPZN010000233.1 GCA_016195505.1 Nitrospirota bacterium
GCACTTCCATTGGGCATACGCCACGTCCTTGCCCTCATGCGCCACAATCGTGCAGAGTCCGGCGATCGCCTTGTAGTCGTTTTTCTTGTTGACAGTCACGCGCACCGGACAGACCAGTTTGGACGAATGGACAATCAGCTTGCCTTCGCCCTTATGCCGGGCGATCAGCACCCCTTTCACAATTCCATTGATGACCTGTTCTCCATCCACAAGGTCCTGGACCTCGCCGCTGCCGTTCCAACTCGAACTGGAATCTCCCGCCTCAATGGTCTTCGCAGAAGCCAGCGAGGCTTCGCCTCCGCTAATAGAAACAACTATGCCAACCACAAGAATGACGTAGTACATGATCTTCATGTTATCTCCTGTCAGTTTGATTGATTTGGAGAAACTCTCCATCCCGTTCGCGGATATTACGTCGTCTGGTTTGGTGCTTGACGGTCACATGCCATAGCCACACCGTACCTCACTTGGATCTCTGGTCTGGACCGAGCGTATTTCCAAACTGCCGTCGGCGATTCTGTAGGATGACCGGATCGATCACCTCGCCACATTGCACGCAACGCCGCGCCAGAAAATCAGGACGACCGGCATCACCCATCACATCGAAGCACTGCTCGATAACCAGAAGGCCTTCGCACCGCGCACACCTGGTCGCGCTGGTGCGTAGCTTGAATTCCGTAAGGCTCTCCCCTTTCAGATCTTTGGTCGGAAATGCCGTTGCCATGGCCATGGTGACCTCCCTTCTTTCGCCGCTCATAGGTCCAGTACGGCAACTCGCGTTCCAGAAGAGCTCACTCCCGATCTGGATCACCGATGCCACTGAAATTAGGTGAGATTGAGTGGCCGCACCGAGGAATCTCTCTGGAGAGAAAGACGAAGTACTCGGGCTGATCTGCCGAAATGACGGCACAGTGCCGAAGGATCGACGCGTGTCCAGATGCCTGGACGTGATTCGTGAAGCATCGCTCGTGAAGCGCTTGCGAAGTACGAGTAACGAGACACGAACGGCGATTTTGAAATGAGCCGGGCTAAGTTGAGCGAGAGATACCGAGCTTGTGCATCTTAGACTGGAGAGTAGTCCGTTTCATACCCAGCTTGGCAGCTGCACCAGCGGGACCACCGATGATCCATTTGGCTGCCTCAAGCGCTCGCATAATATGGTCGCGCTCAGCGGCTTCCAGGCTCGTGATGAGGTGAGTTTCCGCGCTCTTGACTGCTTTCAGTTCTGCGAGGGGCACATATAACTCGGCGCGTTGCGAGAGAATGACGGCCCGCTCGATTAGATTTTCCAATTCGCGGATGTTGCCCGGCCAATGGTACCGCGAGAGAGCGATCATGACCTCGGTCGGAATGGTCTCAATGCGTTTGTTCATCCGGCGGGCAATCTTCTGCGCAAAGTAGCGAACGAGCAGCGGTATGTCCTCCCGGCGGTCACGGAGAGGAGGGATGGTTACAGGAAATACGTTGAAGCGGTAATAGAGATCGCTGCGAAACTGTTTCTCGCCCACCATTTTTAACAGGTCTCGATTCGTCGCAGCGACGAGACGGACATTGACACGAATCGTTCTCGTACCGCCGAGACGTTCAAACTCCTGCTCTTGAAGAACCCGCAATAATTTGGATTGCAAGTCGAGTGAGATATCACCGACTTCATCGAGAAACAGCGTCCCGCCATCAGCCAGCTCGAAGCGGCCGACCTTTTGCGCAATGGCTCCGGTGAACGCGCCCCGCTCGTGGCCGAACAGCTCGCTTTCCAGCAGGCCGGACGGAATTGCCGCGCAGTTCAGCTTCACGAAAGTCCGCTCCCGCCGCCCGCTCAGGTTGTGAATGGCGCGGGCGATGAGCTCCTTGCCTGTGCCGGTCTCTCCAAGAATAAGAACAGTCGAATCGGTCGGCGCGACGATTTCGACTTGCTTGAGTACCCGTTTGAGCGCAGGACTATCCCCGATGATCTCCTCGAAGTTATATTCGATTTGAATCTCGTCCTCCAGGTACACCTTTTCTTTGGCGAGCCTGTCCTTGAGTTCGGCGATCTGCTGGAATGCCAGCACATTCTCCACTGCAACAGCCACTTGCTTGGCAACCTGCTGAAGGAAATCTAGGTCCGTTTCACTATAGGCCTCTTTCTGCAAGCTCAAAAATCCCATTGCGCCCAGCCGCCGCACCGCCGTGGTCAGGGGGACGAAGCAAAACGAGTTCGTGCCGTCCTCCTTCATGTGCCCGGTGACCTTGGGCCAACGACGTTCTTCGGCAAGCTCGGGAACGAGAATCGACTGCTGCGTCTGCCACACCAATCCGGCGGGGCTCTCTTCGACCGGCCCCTCATGGCCGCCCACGAGATCAGCAGGCACGTTCGCCTGAATGCTGTGCAACCGCATCGTGTTTCGCGCAGGATCGTGTAACGTCAGGGCAACGAAATTGACCTGCACCACTCGGGGAAGGCGCTGGGCGAGATCTCGAAAGAGTGTGTGCAGATCTCGGTGGATGGAGATCGCTTGTGCAACCTCCAGCAGAGCTTGGTATCGCTCAGCTAGAGTCTCACAAGGAGATGCAGTCTGCCTATTCATAGGGGTTCAGTATGGCCTATTAGTTAGTAACGGCTCAAGAGGAGGGAGAGGGATGGCCTGATTGGTCCCCCGTGCTCATGGACCCCCCCCACGATGAAGCAGTGGTCGTTCGACGTGCGCAGTTGGGGACCAAGCTAGGCCACCCCTTGAAAGAATGTAACGAGCAAGCTTGGAAGGATCATCTATGTCTTCAACCACGGCCCAGCAGACGTTCGTAGTCCGGTAGACGGGCTTGACCCCATTCACGGAAGTGGTGTTATGCTGATCCGCATAAGATACCGCGACGAACTTCAGGCAGGCAGTAACCAATTGAAGGCACAGGGGTTAACAGACCTTAGGCAAGACATCCCAAGGTGTGTTATACGGACAGAAAGCCAGAACTCTGCACCTTATGCGGATCAGCCTAATTCCTAATTATAGTTAGAGGGCGCGTAACCAAGCGACAACGCGTGACACGAAGATCCGACAGTCCTGGCACGAAGGCGTACTACGAAGCGCTCCAGAGCATCTTCCGTTTGGAGTCCGGAGTGTTGACGGCAACGCTGCCCCACATGGGGGAGCGGGGCCGAAACGACGAGGACCGATTTAGAGCGTTCCTTGCCAAAGTTCTTCCTCGGCGCTTCAGTATCGGTACAGGATTTCTTGTGTGTTCCAATCCATATATACCGCCTAGTCGTCAAACTGACGTTGTAATTTACGATGAGATTCACAATTCCCCGCTCCACCGTGAGCTCGCCGCGTACGTCTTCCCCGTAGAAATGGTCTATGGAACGGTCGAGGTGAAAGGCTTGCTAGGTCCCGGAGACTTGGTCCCAGCGTTACAGAATATCGCGCGCATTCGACGTTTAGCCAAAGAAAAGCACTACCTCGTCTATGGCCAAACCTCAGCGGGACATGAAAATCCAGATCAGTCATGGGTCGAACCAATCGAGCTGGTTAATGGATTGGCGCCAAGAGCTTTCATTTTTGCCTATGACACCAAATGGAAAAGTGCTACAGGATTTGTCAACGCTCTGAAGAACGCAATCTCGAAAGTTCCCAACACCCATGTCCACGGCGTAGCGGTATTGGCAAAGGAATGGTTTGCGTACCAGGTGCCGGAGCGCAGTGGGAATGGGTTTCGAATCAAGCATTTCACGGACCACACGCTGCTGCGGTTTATTAACCGCATGATTCACAACCTTGCGAGCGTACCGATGCAACAGATGTCGATTGACCGGTATCTCAATACAGAAGCGCCCTCTAACACTTCGCTGCAGCCGACGCTGCAGAAGCAGCGCGGCTGAGCACGACGTTCGACCTCACCAGGCAATATGCACCACAGCCGCGAGAGCCAAGTTTACGCTGACAGCAGTCGACATCGGTTTGACATTTTCAGTAAACTTGGCACCAAAATGTTGAGCTGGACGGGCTGCTAACAGACGGCGCCTGATCAGCACAGGTAAGACCCCATACTTTTAACCGGAGGACGAGCTGCAATGAGCCAGAAATCACTTTATGAACGTCTGGGCGGCTATGACGCAATCTGCGCCGTCTCTGATAATCTGTTGCCACGACTCATTTCGGACGCGCGGCTGAAACGCTTCTGGGACCATCGAGGACAAGACGGCATCGACCGCGAAAAGCAACTCCTGATCGATTTTCTCTGCGCGAATTCGGGTGGTCCCATGTACTACACCGGGCGAGACATGAAGGTGGCTCACAAAGGGATGAAAATCGATGAAGCCGATTGGACGGCCTTTATGGGACATGTCAATGCGACCCTGGATGTGTTTAAACTTCCCTCGACTGAGCGTGGCGAGGTGGTCGCCTTTGTCCAATCTCTGAAACGGGATATCGTCGAAGTCTAACAGGACGCTGAAAATCCCGCCGACCGGGAAGCGCTGAACAGTGAGCGAGAAATGATGAACGAGGATGCGATTGACACTTCCTAGTTCCGCGTTCATCGTTCAAAGTTCAGTTATTCACTCACTCCAGAACGTTGCTCACGTAGCGACGGTCGTCCTCAGAGTGTCTTGTGCGTGCCGTCGCAGAACGGAGGATTCTTGGTCTGCTTGCACTGACACAAGGCGACTTCTTTCTTTTCAGTTAATGAAAACTCGACTGGCTCGATCCCGGTGCCTTGGTGGGAGCCGTCACAGAAGGGCTGATCCCTCGAGCGTCCACATTGACACCAGTAGTAGGTTCCTGGTTCCAACGAAAGCACTGCCGGCTGTTTCGCTGCAATGCGTGGCTCTGCCATAAAACGGCCCTCCTTCTTTTAACTTACAACTGTAACGGCTTGATCGGCGACAAGACGGCCACCGGGTTGTTTTTCCAGAGCGATTCGTCTGCATCGACGTAGAGTTCCACCTCGTTCCCGTCTGGATCTTTTAGATAGAGACTCTGGCTCACGGTATGATCGCTCATGCCGTCGATTGTGATACCTGCTCGTTCAAGGTCTTTTTTGGCGGCCCGTAATTCATCAAGGCTATCTCCGACCTTGATCCCGACGTGATAGAGCCCACGCCGTCTGCCTTGCGACGGTCCCGGCGCATCGCCGACCTGGATCAGCAGCAGCTCGTGATGCGTCCGCCCTGAGGTCAGTGCCGCAGCGGCTCCGTTGAATATCCGCCCGACTTCGTCAAACCCCAACAGGTCCCGATAGAAGGCGAGCGACCGCTCCAAATCCTTCACGTAGAACACGACGTGGCCGAGGAAATGGGCTTTCACATCTGCACCTCGTGAGAGCCATCAATGTCTGGAGGGATTCGCCTGTGCCTATTTCAGCCACTACCCCGTCGGCTCGCTGTCAAGTTGATGCGCCTTGCGCCCGCCACGAGCGAGCGGATGCTCAGGAAGCTGACCGCCGACCATGAGCGTGGCCATATCGACGGCGCGTGTCACGAGTTCCTGAGCCCCTTCACGCAGCTGTACGCTGTTTTGTACCTCGCTGACATTCCGTTCCATATCCTCGGCGCTCCAGCCCCTCGAATGAGCGATGAAGGGAAACTGCGGAAACTGGCAGCCGACTTCCGCAAAAAAGGTCATGAGTTGTCCGGCCACGCCCTGCACGTTGTCTTGCCCGCCCATGATGATAAACGCCGCCACCTTGTTCTTGAGCAAATGTTTGTTCGCGATGGTCTCCTGATTCTGGATGCAGTTCAGCCGCTCGACCATCTTGTAGTACAAGCTGCTGGCATTGCCCCAGCGGATCGGGGTTGAAATCAGAATGACATCGGCCCAATGCACGATCGCTTCGTACACGCGATCAAGCTGGTCGGTCGGGTCCATTTGCGTAATCGAGCAAGGCCAGGTGCACGCCTGCGCCGATTTGGAATAGAAACCTTCGCACGAGCGAAAGTTCAGCTCGCGGAGCTTGATGCATTGTGTCTCCAATCTGAGCGTGCTTCGAGCATGAGCCAGCGCCACATCTAACATCGCATCGGAGGTGCTATACCGTGGATGTGCCATGGTCATCGCCGTCGTCGAGATGCCCACGATGCGGATCGGACCTGCCTGGCGCAACACCGGGCGTGCGAGCGGATGGGGTTTGTGCGACTGCTTCTTTCGCTTCGTTGCGGATGACAGATCGATATAGAGTCGGCCGTTCTCGATTTTGGTCGCATAGCTCGGAACCTGATCTTGTTCGTACCCCGGTTCTCCTTGACCGGTCTTGTGATGAAACTTCCAGTAATGCCACGGACAGACGACGTAGTCGCCGTCTAGGGTACCTTCACCCAACGGACCACCGACATGATTACAGATCCCTGAGATCGCAGCAAACGAGCCGTCTTTGTACGTCAACGCGATTGTCGTCTTCCCGGAAGAGACTTCTCGCAAGGGCTTCACCTTCAATTCCTCGACACTTCCAACATCCGTCCATTGTGCATCTGGCATGAGAGACTCCCTCGACGATTAGGTCACGCCACTTTTCACTTCCTGGGCACTTGCCGTTCTCCACCTCTCCGCACCGTGCCTGCTCGAGCCTATGCCATAGGCCACCAGCGCGGCCGACTTCCTCCATCTTCGTAGCGGGCCGTAGCAGCGTTAAGAGACGAATTTAATCCCGGCTTTCTGCACCTCCTGGTAAGGGAGAAGCCAGACCAGCGATTCGTCGCTCAGATCCCCTACCTGAATCCGGTTGCCCCACGGATCGCGAAAGTCGCAACGGAAGTTCGGCTGCAGTTTGAGTTTGTACTTCTTGATGAGCTTCTTCCGCACTTCTTTGATTTGTTGCGCGTCCCGCACCATCAAACCAAAATGTTTCACGCGGTCCGGCTGAAGCTTCTCCACTTCAAAGATGGCCATGAACTGATGCTCGCCGAGCTTGCACCAGGCGGCGCCTTCACCGCCACGCAACATCTTCAGACCGAACACATCGGAGTAGAACTTCACGGCCTTCCTGGCATCGGTCACTTCGATCACAATATGATTGCAGCCATAGACTTGGACAGCCATCAGACACTTGCCTTTCTCGCCACCTGTTCAACATCGACCTGCTTGAAGGCCAATACGAGTCGGTCTGGCGGTTGCGCACCGGAGATTGCGTACGTGCCGTTCAGTACAAAATAAGGCACAGCGCGAATCCCGAGTCTGTGCCCCGTTGATTCTTCGGCCTTCACCTCTGCCACTCCACCAACACCTTGCAGAAAGTGTTCTACGTTTAGTCCGGCACGCTCAGCCAATTGCACGAGCGTCGATGACGAACCGATATCGGCGCCCTCTTCGAAATAGCCTCTGAAAAGTGAGCCGACGACGGCATCCTGGCGGTAGGTCGTCCGGTCCATGCCGTCTTTCGGCATCGTCGGATTCAACTGAAATGGCCGCCAGGTGATTCTCGCGTCATTGCCGGCCATCATCAGACCCCGTTCAAGCCGTCGTTTCCCGACGTAGCACCAGGGGCAGACCACATCGGAATAGACATCAATTGTCATCGGACTGGTGGTCACGACAGATGGCCCATCTTGCCGGCTTGATAGTCGTTGACTGCCTGTATCAACTCCGCCTTGGTATTCATCACGAAGGGACCATAGCGGGCGATCGGGTCGTCGATCGGCTCTCCAGCCATGACCAACAGCCGGCTATCTTCGTGAGCCTCGATCACTACCTGCGATCCCTCGCGCTTGCACACAATCAGTTCCGCTTCCCCTGCTGCTTGTGACCCATTGACGGAGGCACGACCCTGCAGGACAAAGACGGACGTATTGTGTCCTTCGGGCAACGAGAGAGCCACACGCTTCCCGGCCTTCAGCTGCAGATCGTACAACTCAACCGGTGTGAAGGTATGCGCCGGTCCCTTGTGCCTGAGAAATGATCCGGCGATGACGCGCACTCGACCAGTACCCTCTGGAAGCTCGATGGACGGAATGTCGGCATCAAGTATCGTCTGGTAGCCTGGCTCTGACATTTTTGAAGCGCGGGGCAAGTTCACCCACAATTGAATGGCGTGCAACGTGCCGCCCTTCTTCGCCCAGTTCTTCTCGTGCATCTCTTCATGCACGACTCCGGAAGCCGCCGTCATCCATTGCACATCGCCAGGACCGATCACGCCAGCATTCCCAGCCGAGTCCCGATGCGCCACCTTTCCTTCGTAGACGATAGTGACGGTCTCAAACCCGCGATGCGGATGCTCTCCCACTCCGCGAGGATGGTCGGTCGGCGTGAAGTACTGCGGCCCGGCATAGTCCAGCATGAGAAAGGGGCTGACTTCGCGATCGAGATCATTGCTCGGAAAAAGATTGCGCACAGGAAATCCGTCACCGACCATGTGAGTGGAGCCTGGCTGATAGATTCCCACGATGTCCTTTGTTGCTGCGGTTGCGATTGTCGCAGAAAGATTCATTGGCATCCTCCTTCCATCCATAACAGACCCCTGTCCTGAACTGTGCGATTACAGTCGCTTTTCTTCGAGATCGTAGACGTCAAACCACACATAGACCGGACGATGGCTCGGCACAAACTTGGGAATGTATTCTTCCAGATATTGCTGTGCCTTAAGACTCATGTCGCTGAGCCTTGTATCGCGCATGATGTTATTCCACTTCAGTACGTCATCCGTGTCCTTGATCGTTGAAACACCATTGATCCATTCGGCGATCTGCTCATCGGTCGCCCCCGTTGCCACCATGTCCTTCAATTGCTCAGGCGTGATCCCTGTGAACGAAAACCATTGGCTAGCCAGCGAACAGGGCCAGTAATTGTACTCCCCGTTCATCCCGAGCAAGAACGCCCGACATTTGTCCACACAGCGTGCCGCGATCACGTAGCCGCCCAGTTTCTCTCGCGGGCTGCGCGGGTAGCCTTTCCGGAGATCCTTGGCCAACTTTCTCACTTTGTCGAGATCCGGCTTCATGATGGTCTCCTTTATCGCACTCATGTCCACGCACCGTTCATCCGGCCTTCACGAACCCTTTCAAGGCCTCAGCCAGCGTTACCCGGCCCCGAATCACCGATCCGGGTTGTTCATAGCCGATAGCCCCGGTGGAGAAGGACCTATACATCTCTTCGAAAAGCTTGGCTGCTTCGTCTGAGAAGCCGAACGACTTGAACGTGGGCACGACAGCGCTCAGCGGCGCATGCTGAGCCGACACGGACTTTCCCAAGATCTGACTCAGCGTCACTGCCACCTGATCAGGACTGTATTCTTCTGGTCCCGCCATTTCGACGACCTGTCGACCATGGCTACCGGCCATGAGCTGCTCAGCACCGATTCGACCAATGTCGTCTGTGGCGATCATCGGAATTTTCGCGGAAGGCGCAATGAAGGTCGGCAGGACGCCTTGCCCCTTGGCCATTCCAATCCCTGGTACCCAGTTCTCCATGAAATAACACGGGCGAAGGATCGTCATGCTTTTGGCCGCGGTGCCAAGCGCTTGTTCGCCATAGCGCAAGGCTCGAATCGGCCCGGTTCCCTCTGGAATGTGTCCACCGACCGACGAGAGAAATACCACATGCTGCATACCGCTCTTCTTCACGGCTTCTGCTGCACGATCCATACGCGATCGTTGATCGGCAAGCCAAGCCGAGGCCCCGTAGTTCGGCGGAACTAAGAGATACACGCCTTTCGCCCCTTCAAAAGCTTTCGACAACGCGGACACATCGTCGAGCGAGGCGACGGCAATTTCTGCCCCCTTCGCTTTCCATGCGACCCCCTTGTCAGCCGAACGGACGACGACGCGCACCGGTTGTTTGCGACTCAGCAAGGTGTCCGCGACCGCTGATCCTGTATTCCCTGTCGCACCTACGACAACAAACATGATGAGACTCCTTTTCGTTATGATCGTTACAGCTTTTCTGCAATCGCTCGATCAACCGACCATCGACCAGCTCCGGTCACCAGAAGGGCCGCTGCGATGCCGATCACTAATAGATGATACTCGTAACCTTCGCCCTGTTGCTTGCCGAACCAATTCATGAAGAATCCGTGCGGCAGATGCACCATTGTAATGGCCCCCAGCATGATGACGACGAAGCTCGCCGCTGTAAAGCGCGTCAGGAGCCCTGCGAGCAGGGCGACGCTGCCCAATGATTCTCCGATGATCACGAGAAAGGCGATGAGCCAGGGCATTCCCATCTGCTGCGTGAAGAAGCCCATCGTGCCTTCGAAGCCGAACCCCCCATACCAGCCCAAGAGTTTTTGCGCACCATGGGGAAACATCACCAGCCCGAGTGAGAGACGGAGAATGGGCCCGGTCCAACTGTCGTCTGTTTGGAGTAGCGCTCTCATATCCATCCCCCTCTTAGCTCTGATTTCCTGAAGAACCACCCAGACACACTCTTTGAAGATAGTTCTAACTAGAACTAAAGTCAAGGTGTAAATTGTTCTTCGCCTCGTACCGTTTATTTTTCCGACTGTTATGTGCGGTAGGCTCGGACTAACCCTCTGCCTGTGGTACGCTGGACTAATCAGGTCGTTGAGTCATGAAATCCTTCCACCCGATGGCCAGTCTGCTGATCCTGACCCCTCTTATGACGCTATTCGCTTGCCCACAACCAGGAGCAAGGTCCGACGATTTCCCCCGATCCTCCAGAGTCGGACCATGGCAAATCCCCCTCGTGTCTTATGAACGACTTCCGATCGGCACACTCTTGGCGCACCCGGATCGCTACCACATGAGGGAAATCAGGCTGACTGGAGCCGTCACGGCGATTCGGACGGAGACCATCACAGATCGCCGGACCTGCGGGCGAGCCTACGAACGAACGACGCTCATAGTGGAAGACGACAGTGGAAAGATTGAAGTGGTCGATCAAGGAGCCTGTGGCAGGAATCTCAGTCCGTTGCGAGCACCCATGGTGGCAGTAGGACAACGAGTCGACCTGATGGCGTTGATCGTGATCGCGACCAACGCCGACCTAAGTGAGCCGTCCTTGGAGGTTGTGATCCGTTTTTTGGATCTCGCTCAGAACTGACTTCAAGGGCTGGTTCATAGACTCATGGCGAATGTTGAGCTTCTTGCCCTATTCCCAACCGCTGACCTCATAGCCTTTTTCCTTCAAGCAGCGGGTGACGGCATCGGCATAGGGCGGATCCGGAACCAGTGGTTTAAACGTTCCTCCGACTAAACCGATGATCAACCCGAGCCCTGCGCCAGCGGCCGCCCCGATCGTCACACCTGTGATGCCCCCAATTATTCCCGCCGAAGCCCCGACGGCTCCGCCGAGCGTCACACCGAGCACCGCACCGGTCGCGGCGTTCCCACTTTGATTCACCCCCGGACGCAACCCGCCTTCTTCCACTTTCCTCCGGCAGGCATCGATCTCCTGTTGGGCCATTTGCTTCCCGTACAATTGCAGTTGCTTGTTGGATCGCAGCAACGGCTCCGGCCCCACACAGGCCGTTATGCTCATCAGCAGTATAAATACAACAAAACGGTGCCACAATTGATTCAACACGGATAAGCCCCTCCGATGATCTTTTTTTTCCCCCACACCAGCAGGGTGCCTCGGTGGATACTCCACTGCGTTCATTGATCGACCACCGCCCTCAATCGTACGTTCGATGGAGTCTCGCGTGGGCGGTCAGCGAGCAAGGAGTATCTACCGAGGCATCCTGTCCCCCTCACTGCCATCCCGTCACCTCATACCCCTTCTCTTGCAAGCACTTGGTGACGAAATTTGTGTAGGCCTGATTCGGCTGCGACGGGCTGACCGCTGCGGAGAATAAACCCGTCAGCAAGCCCCAGACAGCTCCGCTCGCCGCGCCAATCATTGATCCTCGTCCAGCTGCTCCGGAAATCGCCCCACCCACAGCTCCACTGGCGGCACCGACTCCAGCGCCGACAGCTGTATTCGTCGCCACACGTCCGCCTTTGCCGCTGTCTTCTTCGGCACCGGCCGATTCTGCCATCTGCTTACAGGCTTCGATATCCTGATCCGCACCATCCTTCCCCACAGACTCCAGGTGCGCATTGGGGTACAGCACCGGATGCGCACTCGAGCAAGCGCTAATAAACAGCACACCGAAGAGGGCGCCGATTCGTATCCCGTTCATATCTTGACCGCTCGTTTCTGGCCTCCGGGCAATAATCGCGCCATGACCAACTCGGCCGTGACTCCCTTCACACACAGCCGCTTGTGTCGGCCTTTCGTCCCCGCCTGGATGAGCACATTCGTAGGCGGAATCGTGCAACGGTCGGCAATGTATCGGATGAGTTCATCGTTGGCCGCGCCGTCGATGGGGGGAGCCGCTACGCGAACCTTCAGCGCATCGCCATGAATTCCGACACATTCGGTACGGGAGGCCCTGGGTTGGACATGCACCGATAGAACCACACCGCACTCGCTGTCCTGCACGATCGCACGGCGGGGATTCACAATAGACGTGTCTCAGAAGATGGCTTTGACCAGTTCGAGAATGCTGCGCTGCATATCGGGATCGTCGGTGATCGGACGAGCGATGGCCACATCGCAGGCTCGCTCCGGCGGCACGCCCTGCTTGATCAGCGTGCCGGCATAGATCAAGAGTCTGGTGCTGACCCCTTCTTCCAGCCCGTGGTTCTTGAGATTCCGAACCTTGCCGCCGAGTTTCACGAGACTCCCGGCAATCGTTTGACTCACACCCGCTTCCCGTTCAACCACCGCGGTTTCTATGTCAGAGGTGGGGTAGTCGAACTCAACTGCCATGAATCTCTGCTTCGTACTCTGCTTCAGATCCTTGAGGACGCTTTGATAGCCAGGATTGTAGGAGATCACGAGCATGAAATCATCGGCCGCTTCCACGATCTGGCCTTTCTTCTCGATCGGCAACAGTCGGCGATCATCGCTGAGGGGGTGAATGATGACGGTCGTGTCCTTTCTGGCTTCAACCACTTCATCGAGATAAACAATAGCCCCGTACTTCACACCGACCGTCAGCGGCCCATCCATCCAGACCGTTTCCTGCCCTTTGAGCAAATAACGTCCGACGAGATCAGAGGCCGTGAGGTCTTCGTGACAGGCGACGGTGATCAACGGACGCCCCAGCTTGTAGGCCATGTGCTGGACAAAACGTGTCTTGCCGCAACCTGTCGGCCCCTTGAGCATCACAGGCATCTTGGCGCGCGCGGCGATCGTAAAGAGCCCTACTTCTCCACGGACGTCGGCATAGAACGGCTCCTGCTCGATCCGATACCGCCCAATGTCGACTTCGCGACCTTGTTGCATCACTCTGTCTTTCTGATTTGCCCGGTCTATTCGGTATCTCCGATACCTGCCGCCGCGAGAAACACGGAACCAGCAGAACCTGCGAGGACAGCGGTGCTCAGTTCATTTTCGGCGCTGTCACAATAAACGCAACCGAGGTCGAAGATCAAGCAATGGCGACAGATACGTCCTCTGTTAGCCCCCTAGGCGACTTTCACCCCGTCGAGTACTTCTCGTACTTTTTGTGTGAGCACATTTGGCGTAAACGGTTTCTGCAGAAACGCCGTACCCCGTTTGACGCCGCCCTGCGAAAATACAGGGTGGTCGGGATATCCGGACATGTACAGCACTTTGATATCAGGCCGCACGACCGTCAGCTTTTCGGCCACTTCCGGCCC
>JACPZN010000240.1 GCA_016195505.1 Nitrospirota bacterium
AGTCAAAGACCGGTTTGATCAGCCGTTCCGCGCGCCCCGAGTAGACGGTCAGCTTGTCCCCGGCCGCAGCAGATGTAGGGGTTATCACGTTTAAGGATGCGAAAAAGAATAATAAGGCCAGGTCTATCCATGCGATTCGTAGCCCGAAACTACATAGAATGAGATGCTGAACGAATCTCCCCACCGGACAATCTCCTTAAATTGAAATTGATAAATCGTCTCAAAAAGAATATCAAAAAAAACGACAGGGGTCAATGACGGCAGCGAGAGCAGAGGCCGTAAAGTTCGAGGCGATGGGTTTGGATCGCAAAGCCGTTACGGGCAGCGACCTCTTCTTGAAGGCGCTCGATGTCGCAGTTTTCAAACTCTACAATCTTTCCGCAGCCGGTACAAATGAGATGGTCGTGGTGACCTTTGTGGGAGACGTTGTCGTACTGCGTCTGGGTACCGAAGTGCCGGGCCTGGGCCAGGCCGGCTTCGCAAAAGAGGTTGAGCGTCCGGTAAATTGTCGCCAAGCCCAAATGAGGATCTTTTCGCGCCAGCTGATGGTACATCGCTTCCGCCGTGATGTGTTCCTGCTTGAGAAAGGCATCCAGGATCAGCTCACGCTGACGGGTGAACTTCAGCTGATGCTTCCCGAGGTGCTCTTTCAGCACCTCCATCTCTGTTGCATGTTTGGACATAGTGGCTAGCCCGACCTCATGTAGGAGAGTCAATTAAAGACGAAACCCAGCACACGGTCAAGGGTGTGGGCGAGAGCGTTCGCCCACAGGCAGGTTTGACGAGGATCTTGCGGGCTGTTTATAGTGCATTTTTACCAGAACTGTAACTGTCAGGGAACGAGCATGAGAAAACCGAATCAGATTACCGTCGATCGAGCTCTCTTGCTGTATGTGCTGCATCTTGTGGAGCCGCACGGTCGGCTGAGCGATGTCAAGTTGCAGCAACTGTGTTTTCTCTGCGAACTGCAGACGTTTGGGAAGGGGTTCAAGGGGTTTCACTTTGAATTTTTCCGGTTCGCCTATGGGGCTTTCAGCAAAGACCTCGACAACGACCTTACATCCCTTCGCCGGAAAGAGAGGGTCGAGAATTTCACCTTATCTGATCAGGCGAAAGAAGAGGTGATTCCGCTGCTGCTGAAAGGGATCGAGGGGGTGGAGACTAATGAGAAGGTCAAAGACATCATCGACGCTGTGATGGCTACCTATGGACCACAGGACGGCGGTACGATCACCAATTCCGTCGAGTCAGTTGAACTGAGCACCCCGCAGGATCCCGAGTTCAAGATTCCCATTCGGGACATCGTCTTCCACACGACGCTTCTCGTGCCGCATCGGATCGAAACGCAGGCAGAATTCACGTTTGCGCCCGCGATATCGGCGAAGCTCAATGCCGTGATGGGTTATGAGAGTCAGGCGACGACGAACGTTCAGAGCTGGTAAATTTCGCCATACTTCTTTTCCACATAGGTCAGGAACGGCTCAGGACTGACCGTGGTGCCCGTCACGCGCTGTGCGAGATGGGCTGGTGTAAACATGCGGCCCCAGCGGTGGACCTTCTGTTCCAGCCACCGTCGCAAGACCATCAGCTGACCTGCCGCAATTTCATCCTCCAGGTGGGGAATTTCAAGTTTGGCTTGCTCGAAGAATTGCACGGAATAGAGGTTACCCAAGGTGTATGTGGGGAAGTAGCCGAAGGCTCCAAACGACCAGTGGACGTCCTGCAGCACGCCCTCTGCATCAGACTTGGGCGTAATGCCAAGATACTCCTCCATCTTCTGATTCCACATCGCGGGTAGGTCTTCAGGCGGGGTCTTGTCTTCCACTAAGTCTTGCTCAATCTCGAACCGCAGCATGATGTGGAGATTGTAGGTAAGCTCGTCGGCTTCCACGCGGATGAACGACGGTTTCACACAGTTGATGGCGGCATAAAATTGCTCGACATCCACGCCGCGCAGTTGATGGTGAAAAGTCTGCTGCAGAATGGGGTAAAAGAAGCGCCAAAACGCGCGCGAGCGTCCGACACAATTTTCCCAGAGACGTGATTGGCTTTCGTGAATGCCGAGCGAGACGGAATCGCCTAGCGGCGTGCCGAAATACCGCTGATCGAGCCCCTGGTCGTAGAGTCCGTGTCCCCCTTCATGGATACAACTGAAGAGGCAGGACTGTAATTCGTGTTCGTGTACGCGAGTGGTCACGCGCACATCGGTGGGATGAAACGAGGTGGTGAAGGGATGAGCCGAGAGATCCAGCCGACCGCGCTCGAAGTCATAGCCCATGGCGATCAGGACCAGCCGCCCGAACTCCAGTTGCCGGGCCTGGTCGTACGAATGGTGCAGGATTCCGTCGTCGACCCGAACCCTGCTCTGGGTGATCCGCTTGAGCAACGGG
>JACPZN010000241.1 GCA_016195505.1 Nitrospirota bacterium
GAAGGCGCGATCGGAGCATTGGCCGAGAGTTTTAGCTCCTCACCTTCGGATGACCAGAGACAGGCCATGAGAGATCTCGCTAACTTAGCGTTGTCCGTGGAGGTGGCTAACAAATACACCAAAGCGACATACCAAACTCGAGAGTTGATGACCACGATCCGAGAGGTCGCGAAGGAATTGAATGACAACGGACAAGCAGAGGCTGCCTATCGTACCAACGTTGTGCTGATCTTAGGATTCTTGGCGCTGGTCCTCGGAGGCGCTATCGGATACTTCCTCGCTCGCAACATTGCACGAAACATCGTTCATGTGGCCGATGTTGCAGAACAGGCCGCTGCGGGGAATCTGCAGGCCCGAGCCAAACTGGTGAGCGACGATGAGGTCGGCCACATGGCCAGAGCCTTCAACTCCATGTTGGACCGAATCACGGCTCTCGTGTCGACGGAAGAACAACTAGATGCGATGCAAAAACGCCTCGTACAATTCCTCGTACTGGTGTCGGACGTCGGCAAGGGTGATCTTACAAAGCGCGGCGAAGTGACGGCCGACATGTTTGGTAACTTGGCCGACGGGTTTAATCTCATGATTCAGCGATTTGCTCAGCTGATGAAGCAAGTCCGAGAGTCGGCCGAGCGCGTCAATAAATCGGCCGGGGCATTGCGGGATAACGCAGGGCAAATGGCCGGCACCGCCAAGCATCAAGCGGATGAATCGATGAAAACATTGAGCGCAGTCGAACAGCTTGCGGCGTCGATGCGCGAAGTGGCCGAAACTGCAGGAGCATCATCTGAATCGGCCCGGCGAGTGCTTCAAGCCACCGAGCATGGCCGTGTTGCAGTGCAGGAAACCGTGCAGGATATGCAGCGCATTCGGACAGCGGTTCAACGGATGTCAAAGCAGGTCAAAGCGCTCGGCGATCGTTCGTTGGAAATCTCGCAAATTGTCTCGACCATCCGAGAAATCGCCAACCAGACCAACCTGCTCGCGCTGAATGCCGCAATCGAAGCCGCCGGCGCCGGCGAAGCCGGCGCTAGATTTGCCGTCGTGGCAGACCAAGTACGGAAACTCGCCGAGAGCTCCACGCAAGCGACGCGTGAAATCGCAGATCTGGTAAAAGTCATTCAGAGCGAAACGCAAAATGCCGTCGTTGCGATGGAGCATGAAACGCAAGCGGTGGAAGCTGGATCGGCTTCGGCACTTCGCACAGACGACGTGTTCAAAGAAATTTCGACGATTGCAGAACGATCGGCAGAGCTGGCACAGAGCATCGCATCGTCCGCAGCCAACCAGACGGCTTCGACCGATCAGGTTGGGCGGTCAATCAAAGATTTCACCGGTGGTGCCGTGGCCACTCAGAAAGCGACCGACTCGGCGCGCGCGACCGTGGAAGACATGGTGAAGCTTGCCGAAAGTCTGACCGCGTCGGTGGCGCAATTTAAGTTAGCGTAAAGACATCGATGATTCGGAACGTGACCGAGGTTCTTCTGGCATAAAGGGGACGATGGGTTCGGAATTTGACCAGCAGAATCTCGTCGGTATTTTTGTCGCAGAAGCGTCAGACGGGGTGACGGCCTTAATGGCAGCTCTTCACCCCGCTGACGAGCATGTTCCCGCACCACTGCAGATCCAGGAACAATACATTATCGCTCACCGCATCCGCGGAGCCGCCGCCCTATACGGGTTTGGAGGGGTCGCTCAACTATCGGAACGGTTGGAAGCTCTGTTGGAACGGGCGCCGGAGATTCCCGATGCCGCGTGGCCACGAGCGGTAGGTGTAATGCGAGAAATCGCGCAAGGCATTCAAGCACTTGTTCAATCTATTGGCCAAGGCGGAAAGGAGGACGAGCACGTAGTGGAACGGTGCTTGACTTCTTCTGAAGGACTCTTGCCAGGAACGTCAGGCCCATCGTCTCCCGCGCCCTCAGCGTCTTCGGTGAGTCGGGAGTACGTTGTTCCCGTTCTCGATGACGAGGTATTGTCGTATTTCGTTCCGGAAGCGGAAGAATATCTCGATACGATTGATGGTTTAATTGCGACGCTGCACGCGAATATGCACGATGAAGATTCAACCCATCGGCTATTCCGAACGGCGCACACACTTAAGGGATCAGCTTATACTGTGGGGTTCCAGGTTATCGGAGATATCGCCCATCCGATGGAAGACTGCATGATTGCAGTCCGTGAGAAACGTATTCAACTGAGTGCCGACTTTCTCAAAGCCATCGCACAAGCTGCCGGTGTTGTCCGCCTTATTCTTCGACGTGACCCCGTAAATATCGACCGGCTGCAAGGTGATGTGCCCACGGTTATTCGCTTCCTGAGTCAATTATGCGATGGGGAGGCGGTCGTCTTTCCGTCCATAGCGGACGTCGCTGTCGCTCACAGCCCGGACATGGCCGAGGGGTCGATCGTTGCCCAGAAAGGGGCGGTTGCTCCCGTGGAAGTGGATCAGCCAGCAACCATGTCGGACGACTATCTGGTCCCACACCTGGACCCAGAAGTTTTGTCGTACTTCGCGCCGGAGGCCCAAGAGTACCTCGAGACCTTAGAAGCCAATCTCTTACGATTGGACAAGGATCCTCACAACAGGGAACTGATTAATCAACTCTTTAGAACAGCCCATACCTTGAAAGGCTCAGCCTATACAGTGGGCTTTCAAGCGATCGGCGACCTTATGCACCACGTTGAGGATTTCATGGGCGCCGTTCGCGACAATCGCCTCAGGGTATTGCCCGGACATACGGATCTGATGCTTCGTTCGGTGGATGTTGTCCGTGTCCTCATGCGGAGAGATCCGAGCATGGTATCGGGTACGAGACAGCGATTTGCGGAGGCCATGTCAGAATTGAAGCGACTGGAACAGGGCGGTGTCATCGATGTCACGGCGGCGCACGAGACTGTGAGTCGCCCTCTTGCGCGTGAGGAACAGACTACAGGATTCGGGGAGGAGCAGGCACAGGGCC
>JACPZN010000031.1 GCA_016195505.1 Nitrospirota bacterium
AACTGAGAGACTGTCAGGTCGAACTGCGCCCGGCATTCCGCACAACGGAGCCACACCGCATCTTGAAACACATCCATCTCCCGAACCGACAGGGCGAGGGCGTGGGTTCCTAAACAGGTCCTCAGAGCCACAAGCCCATCCGGCTGTACAGGTCCTGATTCAGACGAAGCAGGCTCCACCGCTGATGCCTTCCTGGTGATCGCATCGGCGGTCACCCGATGCACCATACGGCAGGAACTGCATGTCAGCACCACAATGCGATCCTGCTCGACGCGTTTGACCGTCAAACAGAGCGGATGCACCGACCAACATTGTTGGAGAAAGGCTCCGCTTCGGATAACATCTGCCATCGACCGTCCTCACCACCGAAACAGGTTGCCAGCCCAGTTTATCTGGTTTGTTTTGTTTATCTGGTTAGTTTCGTTCAACAAAAAAACCAGACAGACCAGACAAACCAAACAACGATCTTCTTAGAGCGCCCACAGAGCCACCATCACCAACACGCCGATCAGATAGGGGATTGCGCAAGAATAGAGCAGTGCCGATCGGGCACGGCCCTGCGACTCGGTGCGCAACAGTAGTTCCTTGTAGACGAATTCACGAGAGAGGATCAAGACCGTCAGTGTCAACGCCAGTGTCTGAGTTGTCCGGGCCCACGTGTATTGACCACTGAGAAGGAAGTTCGCCGTAAAATACCCGCTCAAGAGAAGAATCAGCGGTGCAAGGACGAACTGGACCACATTGGGGAAAAGGGCCTGCCGGCCCGATCGGGCTTCCACTGGACCTGATTGTGAATTGGAATTCACGACCCGACGGCCACTGGAGTCGCTGCTTTCGGCGAAGAAGAAGGAGTCCCTTCATGGGCGGCGCGGCAGGTCTTGCATATGCGGGGACGGGCTTTCAGGAACGAGACTTTGCCGGTGGCCAAGCAGCTGTAATGGACGAACTCCTCGCACAGGCTGCAGCGGGACCAGCCGCCGGAGAGAAACGTCTTGTTACGGTAGAGGGCTTCGTTGCAGACCTTGCAATTCCGGGGTTCAATCCCCAGCAACATCGGCTCCCACGTTCCGCCGCCTTTTCGGATACTCATGCCATGGAGTATAGCGAAGCAATCGGCGGGAAAACAAGGATGAGGAGGGTAGTGTCCAGGTGCCCTTTTTGCTCGCAGAACGCGCACGATCGGAATGTGCTCGTCCGATGCGCGCAGTAAAGGGCAGCCTTGGCCACTCCCCTAAGAGTAAGTAGAGGGAATCGGAAGACCTTCGTTCGGCGAACAATTGAAGTCTCCCTCCCTGAAGAATACGAGAGAGGGTAGTCAATGTTATGCTGCGTGCTATTTCTGCAGAGATTGAACAGCCCTGGTAAGTCTGAAAAATCGTTCTCGGTCGGCTGATTGATCTTCTACTGCGCGCGTCCAACGAGGGCCTTCCGAGGCCGCGCGTTGCGCGAGCACAGAAGATCATCAGGCTCCATCCCTCTCCTTGTTTGACAGCCTCCAGACCTTTTGTTACGCTCCGCGCCGATTGGCGCCAGTCTCCCGGCAAGACCGAGATCTCATGAACATCAAGGACTATCTCGAAAAAAAGCGGATTGAAGTCGATCGTTTCTTGGACCAGGTAACGCCTCCTGCAGCCACCCCACCGACTACGCTCCACGAAAGCATGCGATACAGTCTCATGGCGGGAGGAAAGCGAGTCCGTCCGATCTTAGCTATTGCCGCGGCGGAAGCGGTGGGGCAGCCTGCTCCGGGACTGATGCCGGTTGCCTGTTCGCTGGAACTAATCCACACCTACTCCTTGATTCACGACGACCTGCCGGCGATGGACAACGACGACTTTCGCCGCGGGAAACCCACCAACCATAAAGTCTATGGCGACGCGATGGCGATCCTGGCAGGCGATGCGTTGCTGACGATGTCGTTCGACCTCTGCAGCCGCCCGGATCTCATGAAGGGCTGCGACCCGGCACGCCAAGTGCGCCTGATTCAAGAACTGGCGTACGGCTCAGGGACCGTGGGGATGGTGGGCGGTCAGGTGTTTGATATCCAGGCTGAAAACAAAGACATCAATCTT
>JACPZN010000249.1 GCA_016195505.1 Nitrospirota bacterium
ATCGGATCGAGATTTTCGATGGGACACACGATCACGACATTGTCCTTGAGATCGCGCATCACTTCCAACTCATACTCCTTCCACCCAATGACCGATTCCTCGATCAACACTTGACCGACCGGGCTCATGGCCAACGCCCAATCGATCAGCTTTTCGAATTCTTCTCGGTTGTAGGCGATGTTGCCGCCTGTCCCACCCATCGTGAACGACGGGCGAATAATGGCCGGGAATCCTACCGATTCAAGAATCGCAATCGCCTCGGTACGGTTGTGGGCCGTGCCGCTCTTGGGTACGCGCAGGCCGATCCGCTGCATCGCCAGCTTGAAGGCTTCCCGATCTTCTGCCTTGTGAATGGCTTCTGCCGAGGCACCGATGAGTTTAACTCCATATTTTTCAAGAGCCCCGCGTTTGACCAATCCCACCGTCGTGTTGAGCGCCGTCTGTCCTCCCATGGTTGGAAGCAAAGCATCGGGCCGTTCCCGCTCGATGACCTTTTCCACAACATCCAACGTAATCGGCTCCACATAGGTTCGATCGGCCAGCTCCGGATCCGTCATGATCGTGGCAGGGTTGCTGTTGATGAGGATGACTTTGTAGCCTTCCTCCTTGAGAGCCTTACATGCTTGAGTCCCCGAATAGTCGAATTCACAGGCTTGGCCTATGACGATAGGCCCGGAACCGATCATGAGAATGGAACGAATATCTTCTCGTTTCGGCATGCTATCACAGAAACTCCGGAATGGATTGTTGCGCTCGAAAACAGACCTTCCCGATCAACTGCTTCGGACAGCCACTCATCCGTTCCCAAAACGGCACCGCCTCACGAGGATCATAACCTGCCTCGGCCATGAGCCGGAGACCGATGAAGTCGGCTTCGGATTCCTGCTTCCGATTGAAGGGCAATGACACGTTGACCCCATAGGCGCCCAATAATCCTCCGACGGCGTTTCCTCCTCATCCCGCTTTCCCCGACGCTGCCGCGCCAATGGCACCCAGCTGGACGATTTGATCGATAATGCTTCGGCTCATCCGCTCGACCCCGTGGCGCTGGAGCGCATGCGCTACCTCATGGCCTACCACGGTGGCCAATCCGGCTTCATCCTTGGTCACTTTCAGGATGCCGGTAAAGACGGCGACCTTTCCTCCAGGAAGACAGAATGCATTGATTGTCTTGTCATCCTCGACGATGGCGAATTCCCACTGATACTCCGGTTTGTTCGCTGCCTTCGCAATCCGCTGCCCGACACGCTGGACCATGTCATTGATTTCGGCATTCTCGCTGAGGCGGGCCTGGCGTAGCACCTCCCGATAGGCCTGGAGTCCAAATTGCTGTTCTTTTTCTTCCGAGAAGAAGATCAGCTGATCGCGCGCTGTTCCCGGCGCACGATAACAACCGGACAACACCGAGACGAGGCTCGCCGTCCCCCCCATGCCCAATACGCCATAAAGCCCAACTGCTCCGCGCGCTCCAAGAACGAGCAGTGCGCGCCGCCCTATTGGAGCCGTAAAGAATTGATTCATTGTCTCATCGGAAGATTGAGTCATTGAAGGATTCAGTCAATGAGAAACTGGGTCAATGATACAATCGTCAATTGCTTAATCACGGCATCCACAGATACATGAACTGTGGTGTTCCCCCTCGGACAAACGACATCAGATCAAGATTACTCAGACTGGCCAATGGACTAGGAGCCATCAGCTTGGAATATACATTGTTCGAATACTCACCGGGGCGTTTGTACGTGACCACCCGCGCTTCCGTCAGACCCGCTTTCTTCTTCGCCAGGTCAATAGCGTCATCCAAATAGCCAATTTCATCGACTAAACCCGCTGCCTTCGCCTGATCCCCCGTATAGATTCGCCCATCGGCCAGTTTCTTGATCTGATCCATCTGTAGGTGAGGCCGGCCGTCCTGCACGACGCCTAAGAAGCGTTGATAGAACGAGTCGATCAGTCCCTGGAAGATGGTTCGTTCTTCCGCGGTCATCGTCCGGAACGGCGAGCCCATATCCTTGCGCGGCCCCGACGTGACCGCGGTCGCTTCAACTCCCACTTTCTCCAACAGACCCCGCGCATTGACCGTGAGCATGATCACGCCGATGCTGCCCGTAACCGAGGAAGGATGCGCCAACACCGTATCGGCTGCAGCGGCAATATAGTAGCCCCCCGATGCGCCCACGTCCATGATCGACGCGACGATGGGCATCTTCCGGGCGGTTTTGAACGTCTTGAGTTCGTGATGGATGATATCCGATGCCGTCACCGTCCCTCCCGGCGTGTTGATCCTCAGCACGACGGCCTTCACATTCTCATCCTGTGTGGCCTTGGTCAGCTGCTCTTTGACGCTTGCGACGAGACTGGGAGTCGGAACCAATCCGTCTCCGTCGTGGGAACTGATCACACCGGAGATCTCAATCAGCAGCACTTTCGCGCTCCCCTTGCCCCCGACCTGTGTCTCTTGAAGAGGTCCTGGGCCAGGGAAAAGCGGGAAATTGAAGGTACAGCCCGGCATTACCAGTCCAACCAGCAGCACGACCACGAATCGACTACGCATGATGTCTCTCCATAAGTTGGACAAATTCTTCGAACAAATAGGCGGAATCATGAGGGCCCGGAGCAGCCTCCGGATGATATTGGACCGAAAACACCGGGTGATCCAGGCACACCATGCCTTCGATCGAATAATCGTTCAAACTAAGATGCGTGATTGAGAGTTTCCCGTATGTGGTCTCGACCAGCGGAGAACTCTTCGGCACCTCACTGAACTGATCGGCAATCTTGACCGCAAAGTTATGGTTCTGCGAGGTGATTTCAACCTTTCTCGTCCGAAGGTCAATCACGGGATGATTTGCTCCGTGGTGGCCGAATTTGAGCTTATAGGTCTTGAGGCCGAATGCGAGGCCCAGAATCTGGTGGCCCAAACAAATGCCGAAGATCGGACAGCGGCCGATCAGCGTCCGCACCGTTTCCATCGCATAGGGAACGCCTTCCGGATCGCCGGGCCCGTTTGAAAGGAAAATGCCGTCGGGCTTCAGCGCCTCGACCTCAGCCGCCGATGTCGACGCGGGAACCACCGTGACCTGACAACCGACATCGACTAATCGTCTGAGAATGTTGTGTTTGATGCCGAAATCATACGCCACGACTTTCCAGACCCGACGCGTCGCCGTTTTCTCCTCGGATACAGTCGAAGCCGGAGTCCATTTGCCAGATCCTGTCTTCCATTCATAGGAACATTGGCAGGTAACTTCTGCTGCCAAATCTCGTCCGACGATGCCGGGCGCATCCTTTGCTTTCAATACGGCCCGGGCATCGAGAGAGCCATGCGTGATGACCCCTTGTTGGGAACCATGTTCCCGCAAATGTCGCGTCAAGGCTCTGGTATCGAGCCCTTCAATGGCCACGACTTTTGACTGCGGCAGATAGTCGTGAATCGTCTGCCGGCTCCGCCAATTGCTGGCTAGACGGCTGGCTTCCATTACTACAAATCCTTCCGCCCATGGCCGACGAGACTCGATGTCCTCCGGCGTGACACCATAATTTCCGATTTGGGGGCAGGTCATCGTTATAATCTGTCCTTTATAGGACGGATCAGTCAGCACCTCCTGATAGCCGGTCATCGCCGTGTTAAACACGACTTCACCAACCGTTTCACCTTCATATCCGAGGGCACGGCCTTCGAAGAGGGTACCGTCCGCCAATGCCAATAACGCCTTCTTCACGAGAGCACCCAGTCCCGGTATAGAGACCGCTTCGTCTTGATCCCGATCAGCAGAACTCCGAGTAAAAGGTTGACCATGTAGAGTATCCGAACCGGCATAAGGAAATTAAACAGCGCCTCGAAGGCCACCTTCCGCTCCAACTCCCCTTGCGCCGCGAAGGCCTGCGCTTGAAGCGAAGCGGCATGCGGGTGCAGGACCGCAATAATGACTCCGGCAATCCCCACCATCAGAGCCAACAACATCATCTCGCCCCGACCAACCGCCACATCCCGATCCCCGTTCCGCCAGCGATAACACGATGCTCCACACATGATCGCAATGGCCCCGATCACGAAACGATTATAGCGTTCAAACGCCCGCGTGAGAAAAAGCCCTCCTGAGTCCTGCCCGCCGAATGTATTGAAGACCGCTGGAATGACCGCGCCGGTGAGCACCAGCAACCCACCGACCCACACTCCCAGCGCCAGCCATTCAAGAGTGAGGCAACAGACTATCGCCCAACGGGACGGGCGCCGCACCAGTTACTGCTCCGCCGGACCGGCCTCGAAAACCACCCGGCCGCCCACGATCGTCTTTTTCACCTGACCTTTGACCTTCCACCCCGCAAAGGGTGTATTTCGACTCTTCGAACGGAACCTGCTCGGATCGACTTCCCATTGTTCGTGCTGATCGACGATCGCCACATCGGCATCTGCACCGATCGCAAGAGTTCCCTTCTTGAGTCCAAACGCAGCCGCCGGACCAGAGGTAAGCTTCTCAACCGCTTGTTCCAACGTCAGCACGCCTTCCTCTACCAATCCTAAGGTCAAGGAGAACGCCGTCTCAAGCCCCACAATCCCAAAGGGAGCCTCTGTAAAATCCTGCTGCTTCTCCTGCGTCGCGTGCGGGGCGTGATCGGTCGCAATCACATCGATCGTACCGTCGCGCAATCCTTCCTTGATCGCATGAACATCATCCCACGTCCGCAATGGAGGATTCATCTTCGCATGGGTGTTGTATCCGCGAACCAGCTCTTCCGTGAGCGTAAAGTGATGGGGACAGGCTTCCGCCGTCACGTTGATCCCTCGCGCCTTCGCCTCCCGCACCATCCGGACAGATCCGGCCGTGCTGATATGCGCGAGATGGAGCCGCGCCCCCGTCAACTCCGACAAAAACAAATTGCGCGCGACCATCACATCCTCCGCCGCCGCTGGAATGCCGGGCAAGCCAAGCTCAGTAGAGACCAGCCCCTCATTCATGCACCCACCTTCGGCCAGATGCAGATCCTCGCAGTGATCGACGACCGTAAGATCGAACGCCCGCGCATATTCCATCGCCCGCCGCATCACAAGGCTGTTCATCACCGGTTTCCCATCATCGGAGATCGCCACGCAGCCGGACATCCGCAGATCGCCGATTTCCGCCAGCTCCTTCCCCTCCGATCCTTTCGTAACAGCGCCAACGGGAAATACGTTTGCGAGGCCCGCTAACCGACCCCGCTCCAGCATGAACTCAGTCACTGCTTGATTGTCGTTGATGGGATTGGTGTTGGGCATGCAACAGACTGCCGTAAAGCCTCCGGCCACGGCGGCCGCGCTGCCGCTCTGGATCGTTTCCTTATACTCGAATCCCGGCTCTCTAAAGTGGACATGCAGATCGACAAAGCCCGGAAGCACCAGTTGTCCATTCGCCTGAATCGTCGTGCTACCGCCTGGGGCCGAAAGATTTGGACCCACCGCTGCAATTTTTCCGTTGTCGATCAGTACGTCGCCCATCCCGACAAACCGGCCTGGGTCCACCACTCGACCGCCCTTGATGAGAATCGTCATAGTTGCTCTCAAGTTAAAAGGTAAAAGGAGAAAGTTCCGCCAGATTAATGCAACACCGCACTTTTGCCTTGTGCATCACCACACTTTCACCTTTATCCTTTTTGCTTTTGTTTTGTGTATCACCCCGCCCCCGACATCAGATACAAGATGCCCATGCGCACGGCCACGCCGTTCGCCACCTGGTCGAGGATCACGGAAGAAAGACTATCGGCAACATCCGGCGCGATCTCTACCCCACGATTGATCGGCCCGGGATGCATGACGATTGCGCCGGAGTCTGCGAGTCTGACCCGCTCAGCGGTCAATCCATAGAGCCGCGTGTACTCGCGGATGGTCGGGAACAGCGCTCGTCCCTGCCGTTCCAGCTGCAGGCGGAGCATCATGATCACATTCACCCCGCGCAAGCCCTCATCCATATTGGAGTAGGCCATCGCTCCAAGTTTCTCGACGCCCCAGGGCATCATCGTAGGCGGCCCAACCACACGCACCTCGGCACCAAGCTTGGTCAGCGCATAGATATTCGAACGGGCCACGCGGCTGTGGGCAACATCTCCGACGATTGCTACCCGCAGTCCCTTGAAGTCCATGCCACGTTGGCGAATGGTATATAGGTCGAGCAGCGCCTGCGTGGGATGTTCGTGCCACCCGTCGCCCGCATTGATGACGGAAGATTTCACTCCGCGCGCTAGAGTTTCGGCAGCCCCGGCCGAGGAATGGCGCAGCACGATGATGTCCGCCTGCATCGCCTCGATATTGCGCGCGGTATCGAGGAGGGTCTCCCCCTTAACCACACTGCTCGCGGACGGGGAGAAGTTAATCACGTCCGCACTCAACCGCTTCGCCGCCAGCTCAAACGACGTGCGGGTTCTCGTGCTCGGCTCGAAGAAGAGATTGACGACTGTCTTGCCTCGAAGAGCCGGCACCTTCTTGATCTCGCGGCCCGTCACTTCCTTGAACGAATCCGCTGTCTCAAGGATGAGGGCGATCTCATCCACCGACAAGGGAGCCAGACTCAGCAAGTCTTTGCGTTTGAGGCTCATGGCATCCTCCGCTTCACGTCTTGAAGATGACCACGCGGTCATCTTCTCCATTCTCTTCCAGCAAAACCTCGACATTCTCTTCGCGCGAGGTCGGGAGATTCTTGCCGATGTATGTCGCTTTGATCGGCAGCTGGCGATGGCCGCGGTCGACCAACACCGCTAGTTGAATTTCACCTGGCCGCCCGAGGTCCATCAAGCCGTCCATCGCTGCCCGAATCGTTCTTCCCGTGAACAAGACATCATCAACCAGCACCACCACCTTGTCCGTCATATCGAACGGCACGGATGTTTTCCTCAACACCGGCTGATCCTTGCGAAGCGCGAGGTCATCGCGATAAAGCGTAATGTCCAATTCGCCGATGGGAACCTGCACGCCTTCGATACTTTGAATTCGCTTCACCAGCCGATGGGCCAGATGAACGCCCCCAGTGCGAATCCCGACTAACGCCAAGTCCTTCCCACCTCTGTTGCGCTCCAGGATCTCGTGGGCAATCCGACTCATCGCGCGGGCGATATCGCCAGCGTCCATCACCAGTTTTTCGTCTTTCCGCTCTGTGTGTTTGTTAGTACGAGTGGTCATGGTCTTTATTACTTTGGCTGTCAGCTATCGGCAATCAGCTTTGCAACCCTCTCAGCAGCCAAGCTGAAGGCTGACTGCTGACAGCGGAACGCTTACTTTCCACTTTCGGACATAAAAAAACCCCCTCACCCTGTTCTGGTGAGAAGGTTGGGTTGTGAAGACCGGCACAGGCCGGAGCGGAACTCATACCAAACTCCTTGCTCACCTCACTGGATGAGCGTTAAAGGCAGCTTCATCTTAATGGGGGACACTCTCCCCTGTCAAGACACTGAATTGAAGAACTCAGGCACGCCGTCGACCACCAACACTTTTTGCATAGCGTTTCCCCGGCGACACGCCAAGACTCTTCACCTGTATTGATGTGATGGAATTAAACGTACTCCCTGGCCTCTC
>JACPZN010000250.1 GCA_016195505.1 Nitrospirota bacterium
ATCTCTTCAAATGCCTCCGCGGATCGATAGAGACAACAACCTTCAACCTTGTTCAGTACGGCATGGTTACGCGCAAGCGCCACGGCCTCCTCACTCACATCCAAGCCTTCAACCGACTTGGCTCCTGCAAGCGCGGCATGAATACCAAACGCTCCGGTATGCGCAAATACCTCGAGTACCTCCCCGCCTGCTGCGAGCCGTGCCGTCGCTATTCGATTCTCTCGCTGATCGCAGAACCAACCAGTTTTCTGTCCGCGTTCGATATCGACGAGAAATTTCGCGGGCCCCTCGTAGATATCGACCATCGTCGCGCCTCCTCCTCGAAGAAATCCTTTGTGCACCGGCAACCCTTCCAACGTGCGACTCTTGGCATCGTTCCGCAGATACACACGCGCCGCTCCGGATTCCTGACACAGGAGATCGGCTAATACATATTTCCGGCGGTCCATACCGGAGGACAGGGTCTGCATGACCAATACGTCGTCATACCGATCCACAATCAAACCCGGCAATCGATCTGCTTCTCCATAGATGAGGCGATAGGCATTGGTACCGGTGACGATCCGCTGGCGTAGCCTGACAGCCTGCGCGAGTCGTTCCCGCCAAAACTCCTCTGTAATGGGTTCATCGGCGAAGGTCAGGATCCGCACGCGGATCTTGGACTCGGGATTGTAGAGGCCTCTGGCGTAGAATCGTCCATTCGGTGCCATGACATCGACCACATCGCCCGAAACCAGCTCACCGCTGGCCTCTTCAACATGACCGGCGTAGACCCATAGGTGCCCCACAGTCTCAACTGCACGTGTCCGCAAGAGACGGATGCGACCGCGCGGACTGGTATCTTGATCGACCATTGCGTACTTATCCAATGATGCGAACCGAACGTCAAGCCCCCGGACACATCTGATTGCTTGACGCCCGACCCGCGCTATGGTTTGCTGCGATTATGCGAGACGTACGTCATGCTTTCCATTCCATGAACCAAGAAGCCCAACGATGAATCGAATACCGACCATCGGTTCCATGGTGCGTGATTTTTCTACGCAACGCGAGGTCTTCGAGAAGATCACGGTGGCCGCCATCTCGCTGGACGATCCTTCAACCGCTGAACGAGAAATGGATCAGGCTTTTGCAGCGCTCATGCGCTACCGCCGCCCAATCTATATCGAAATCCCTCGCGATCTCGTAAAGACGCCGCTGGCAAACCCGTTGCGACCCTTGTGCCTCGACGATGAACCGAGCGATACCGCCGCGCTGGATGAATCCATCGCGGAAGTCCGCGCCATGTTAGCCTCCGCCAAGCGGCCAGCTATTCTGGCCGGTGCGGAGATCGGGCGATTCGGCCTGCAGGACGATCTGATTCGTCTCGTCGAACGGCTCAACGTCCCTATCGCTTCGACCCTGCTGGGTAAATCCGTCATCCGGGAGGACCACCCGCTGTATGTCGGCGTGTACGGAGGCCTCATCGCGCGTGACGAGGTCCAACACTTCATCAATGAATCTGACTGCCTGTTGATTCTGGGATCAATCCTATCCGATGTCGAAGATCTCAATGCCGATTCGCCTTTGTTGTCGGAAGGCCGCACGATTCACGCGACAGCCGACCGGGTGGCCATTAAACACCATCGCTACGATGCGATTCGATTTCAAGACTTTGTCAAAGGACTGGTGACCGCTCCCTTTCCTTCATTTCCTTCCCGCCCGCTTCCGTCACTGCTCCCCATGGCACAAGGCACCATTGCACCGGATGCCCCTGTGACGTTGAACGGGCTCTTCCGCCACCTCGATAGTGTGCTGGATGAATGTACCCTTGTGATCGCCGACGTCGGAGAATCGCTCCCATGAGTGGCGCTATGAACGAATTTGCGACATGATCGGAGGTGGAATCGGCACGCGGATCACCTCGCAAGGAGAGTTCGAGCGCGGACTCGCTGTCGCCCTGGCCGACCCCAGCCGCCTGCATGTTATGAATGTGTTGCTCGATCCAGCCGATCGCTCGGCCGGCATGGTACGGCTTGCACATCGCCTCGCCAAACGGGTGTCCACCGATCGCCCGTAGTTGACTGGTTTGTCTGGTTGATTTGGTTCATCTGGTTAGTTCAACCACACAAACAAGATAAACCAACAACCCAAATCAACCCTCTTGAAAGTGAAGGGTTTTCCCACCAACCTCTTCACCTCTCACTTTGGCGCGCGTCCCGAACGTCCAAAACTTAGTGCATTTCCTAGTGGCACAGCACCTGCACATTTAGTGTAATATACTGAGGTACTGCAGCCATTGCGCAGCGGCATACGTCCTTGACGCCTGCTCTTGCTCGCACTGCACCTCATT
>JACPZN010000261.1 GCA_016195505.1 Nitrospirota bacterium
GTAAACATCGCCCCGGTGGGGGCGATGGCCTGGCCCATCATGAACGAGAGGCGTGCGTTTAGTCCCAATCCAAGCCCGGCCCATGCAGCCATCACAACATAGAGAAGCATGGACATCCAGGCTGCCGGCACATGAACGAAGATGATGCGGTAGGCCTCGCCCTGTTGAAAATCGGTCGGCGCGACGAAGAACCCGATATAGAGGCCGACGACGATCGACACAGTTGCGGCGGCAGCAAACCAGGGGATCATGCTCCCGGCCAGCGGATAAAAAGCCTGCGGTGCCGAGTATTTAAGCCAGTTGATGCCCATGAAGCTCATAAGAACATATTACTCTACTGCGATACGCAACGCTGCTGCAGTTGCCCAGGGCGCAAAAAACAGCGACAGGACGAGACAGGCTCCGAGTAACGAGAGATTGGCTTCGCCGCCGACCCCCGCCAAGCTGCTCGTGACGGCGCCGGCTCCAAAGATCAGCACCGGAACATAGAGGGGAAGCACCAAGAGGGCGACCAATAAGCCACTCCCGCGCACACCAAGCACCAGCGCGGCACCGATGGCTCCAATCATACTCAACGTCGGCGTTCCAAGCAAGAGCGATAACACCAGCACCCCCAATGGTTCCCCGATCAATCCAAATTGCAAGCCGAGAAGCGGCGAGAGCAAAACCACTGGCAAACCAGAGATTATCCAATGCGCGAAGACCTTGCTGACAACCAACACCGCCAGAGGCTGGGAGATTAGGAGCATCTGTTCCAACACGCCGTCGAGATAATCAGCCGTAAACACGCGCCCCAAAGACAACAGACAGGCCAGCAGGGCCGCGACCCAGAGTACACCGGGGGCAATCGTCCTCAGTACTGCCGGCTCCGGCCCAACTCCCAGCGGAAAGAGGCTCGCCACAATGACCAAGAAGAACACCGACATCGCGACATCCGAACGACGCCGCATGGCCAGCAATAGATCCCGCCGGACGACCCCGTGCAACGCTTCCCACATGCTGGGCCGGTTCATTCAGTCAGCCTCAGACGTTGCACAGCATCAGATGGCAGTGCCACCTCTTGGTGAGTGACCACGACCGCCATGCCCCCGTGCTGGAGATGCGACTGTAGGCGTTGGGTTACCAAACTCGTTGCTGTGGCATCCAATGAAGTGAACGGCTCATCCAAGAGCCATAACGGGCGAGTGGAAAGCCAGAGACGGGCCAGCGCCACTCGGCGCTTTTGCCCTTGTGACAGGACCTTTGTGGGCAGGGCGTGAATCGCTCGCTTGAGACCCACGGCCTCCAACGCCACCTGGGCAAGCAGGCCGGAGCTGTCATCGCCGGAGAGGGAGGCCGCAACCGTGAGGTTTTCCAGCGGAGTCAAATCATCCTTGATTCCGTTGAGATGCCCTATATAGGTGAGCTGGGCACAATAGAGTTCCTTTAATTCGCGGATGTCTTGCCCTTGCCATAGGATTGAGCCTTGCTCAGGCGGCAACAGGCTGCAGAACATGCGGAGTAGGCTGGTTTTCCCACTGCCGTTCTCGCCCACCACGGCTAACAGCGTTCCCGGCCGGAGCGTCACGCTGAGGTTGGAGAACAGCCTGCGTTCCCCGCGAGTGCAACTCAGAGCAACGGCTTGTAGCATAGAAGGAGAAACCCCACTGGGAGAGAAGACGAACCATTGCCGCAGCGGCAAATCATGACAGCCTAAATGTCCATGAGTGTTTTCCGACCCCACCCGGCCAAACCGAAAGGAGGCTGTTCCGATAGCAGGGGTCGAGGGTAAGGTAACGGGGCGTGGAAAACAAGGGGCGAAAAATGCGTGGGATACGAAGACGGGGCGGGGCAAAGGGAGAAGAAAGGGTCCAACCTAAATCGGTCACCCAGCTTCGCGGTACCCACACTCCTCATTGCGGCATTGCACACTCCGTCCATCCTGTTTGCTGACTTTCTCGACCAAGAACGGAGCCTGACAGGTCGGACAGGTCTTTGCCACCGGACGATCCCAGAGCGCGTATTCGCACTGCGGATATTTACTGCAAGCAAAGAACGAGCGGCCCTTGCGTGTCCGCTTCTGCACAAGATCACCTCCACAGCCAGGTTGTGGACATTTGACGCCCAGCGCCAG
Organism: Nitrospirota bacterium; assembly: GCA_016195505.1. GTDB lineage: Bacteria > Nitrospirota > Nitrospiria > Nitrospirales > Nitrospiraceae > Nitrospira_D. The sequence goes on from JACPZN010000261.1 coordinate 2,114, forward strand.
CGGTTTGGTCATCTTGCACTGAGGGTAGGCGGAGCAGGCGATGAACTTGCCGAATCGCCCGGTCTTGACCACCATCGGGCTTCCGCATTTGTCACAGACCTGATCGGTCGTGAGTTCCAGCTTCGGCACAATTTTTATAGTGCCGTCCGGCAGCTTCTCGAAGTTTTGAGTGTTTTTGCAAGGCGGAACGTCCTTGTATCCAGGACAGGCGAGGAATTTGCCGTTCCGTCCCCACTTCATTTCCATCATCCTGCCGCACCTCTCGCACGGAATGTCCGTGGGTGGCTCAACCGTATCCTTCGGACCTGGAATCGTCTTCGCTCGTTCCATTTCTTTCGTGAAGGGCGTATAGAAATCACGCACAGCTGTGACCCAGGGCTTACTCCCCTCTTCCACCTCATCGAGCTGTTCCTCCAGATGGGAGGTGAAGTCGACGTTGATGAGTTCGGGGAACCCCTTCATCAGGAAGTCGTTGACGGTTCGTCCCGTTTCCGTCGGGACCAATCGTCCCTCAGTCTTTTCCACGTACTTGCGGTCTTGGATGGTAGAAATAATTGCGGCGTAGGTGGAGGGGCGCCCGATCCCTTTTTCTTCCAGCTCTTTGATCAAGAGCGCTTCGTTATACCGGGGTGGCGGTTGCGTGAAATGTTGTTTCGACGTCAAGCCCAACACCGATTGCCCTTCTTGCTCGACAAGCCGCAGCTGCTCTCCTTCAGACAGAGCCGGCAGCTGACGCTCGTTCTCGTCCTCGGCTTCCTGATCGGCCTTCGGCTTCTGCGAGGGTAACTCTTTGTCGACACCTTCCATATAGACGATCGTATGTCCTGGGAACTTCACGACCGTCCCCGTGGAACGGAAGACGTACTTGTCCTTGGTCCCGACCGGTGTGGAATCGATCCGCGTCACATCCAAAATCGTCGGCACCATCTGCGAGGCGATGAATCGATTCCAGATCAACTTGTAGAGATTGTACTGATCAGGATCCAGGTACTGGCGGATCGCTTCGGGATCGCGTGTGGCCGACGTCGGCCGCACGGCCTCGTGGGCTTCCTGGGCTGCTTTTTGAGTTTTGTAGACATTCGGCGTCGCAGGGAGATACTCCGCCCCAAATCGCGATTGAATCAGCTCTCTCGCTTGAGCCATGGCCTCATTCGACACTCGTGGAGAATCGGTTCGCATATAGGTGATAAGACCGGTCGCTCCCTCAGCTCCGATTTCGATGCCTTCGTAGAGCTGCTGCGCAAGGGTCATCGTCTTCTTGGGCGAGAAGTGCAGCTTACGCGCCGCTTCTTGCTGTAGACGGCTGGTAATGAACGGCGCCACGGGATTCCGTTTCTTTTCTCGGCGCTCGATCGAAGCCATTGTTCTACCTCACTGCAATTGCCGCCTGGCCACGCCCATTTGAGTGCAGCCAAAACGTGAGAAATTCTGATACGCCGACACGATATGCCTTGTTCCACAGCAACTGGCTGCCTTGATAACCGACAATGCGATCCAGCACACGGCGGGCCTGCTGAGCATTCACCAATTTCATGTCGATCTCGCCGGGCGACTGCAGCGCGCGCTTGATCGCCGATTCGGTGATTTCATTGAACAGGACCCTGAAGATCTTCCCGTTTTTCTTCTTCTTCGATTTCCCTAGAAGCTCCTGCTCGAGGTGCCAGGCAATAGCCTCCCCTTCACGATCGGGGTCCGGCGCCAGAAACACCTTGTCGGCCTCTTCGGCTTTCTTCTTGATCTCGGCCAGGACTTTCGCCTTCCCCTTGATTGTGACGTACTGCGGCTTGAAATCGTGGTCGAGATCGACGCCCAACTTGCTGGTCGGCAGATCCTTGATATGGCCGACCGACGCCATTACGGTATAGCCGCGGCCCAGGTATTTGGTGATCGTTTTCGCCTTGGTCGGCGACTCAACGATGATCAGAGATTTCGCCATGACAACTCCATCTCCACATGCTGCACATATAAGAACTCCATCATCCGTATCAAATATCGGAGATTCCTGCAACTAGAATGGTGGACGGCGCCGGCTAGCATGACCCGCAGGATGGTCAAAAAGGCCGTCCAGCGCGGCCGCAGCGAGATTAGAGGCGAATCGTACTTTGCGCTACTATGTTGAGCCTCTGAGTGAGGCGAGAAGAAAGTTTTGGGGAAGGCGCGTCTCGGCGCGCAAGGGCGGGGCGGGTGAGGCAGGTGCCTTTTTCAGCATCCTGCTAGAGACGAATGTACTGCTGACCCGGAAGCTGACGCACACGGCCATACAATTCCAGCGAAAGCAATGTGGCCGCCACTTGTGCGGCGCTCAGCCCCGTGCTTTCGATCACCGCATCGACGGACCGCGCCTCATAGGACAACGCCTCGTACACCAACGTGTCTTCCTTTCCCAAAGACGCTCGTGAGTCCGACGGCGCTCCACCAACGGACAAGGTCGCCCGCAAGCGCGCATCCACTTGCGGCACAATTTCATCAAGAATATCCTGGGCATTTTCGATCAGTTTCGCCCCCTCTTTGATGAGACCGTTCGAACCCCGGCATGCGTCTTCTTTCACCGAGCCCGGTACGGCGAACACCTCGCGTCCCTGCTCCAAAGCCAGCTTTGCCGTAATAAGCGATCCGCTGTTCGGCGCGGCTTCACTCACCAGAACGCCTAAGGACAGCCCGCTGATGATCCGATTCCTTCGCGGGAAGTGATGACTCTGCGGAGAAGAGCCGATCGGCAACTCGCAGATCACACCTCCGTGTGATTCAATGTTCCGCCGCAGCGTGTCGTGCTCTGGTGGATAGGTGCGATCAATCCCACATCCCAAAACCGCGATCGTCCGGCCTTTGCCCGCCAGCGCTCCCCGATGGGCTGCCGCATCGATCCCTCGTGCCAGGCCGCTCACGATCGTGACACCCGCTCCGGCAAGATCTTGGGCAATCTCCTCAGTGATGATCCTCCCCGATGGCGTGGCTCGTCGCCCTCCTACAATCGCCACCGCTACATCGTCCTGTGGTAACAAGGCCCCCTTCACATATAACAACGGAGGCGGATCAGGAATGGTTCTGAGCCGCGCGGGATACGATTGATCGAAGAGAGTAATGATGCGGACCTTGAGACGTTCGATGACCTGTACCTGTCGATCAATCTGTCGGCGAATCTTCGATTCAGGACCGCACCGGACCGATTCGGCCAGATCGGGACTGCAACCGGCTCGAACCAGTTCATCCTGGGTAGCGGCCAACACCGCATTCGGCGAGCCGAACGCTTGGATCAGCCTCAGAAGCGTGCGATCACCCACACCGTCGATCGCCTGGAGCACCAACCAGGAGGTCAGCGACACCGCATCCATGACAGGCCCCGATGAAGGTGATGAAGTTCGCCATATCGGCGGGAATACTGAGCCACGTGAGTCATATGGATGACGAGGTGCACCGGCAGACGCGGCACAACTCTATAAGACGACGAGATCGTACTGCTCGAGGTGCAGCTGACTGTCCGGGGTGACGATTATTTTCGCCGAACAATCTCGCTCCAAGATTTCGATCCCATGACGCTCCTCGTCTTGCAGCAGCTCGGCCACGGTGGGATGGGCTCCAATGACAATCCGTTGATGATCCGCGGACGGTTCGATCCGGCGGATCTCGCGAAAGATCTCGTACGCCACCGTCGTCGGAGACTTCGTATACCCGCGGCCTTCACAGTAGCGACAAGGTTCGGAGAGAGAACGCAGCAGGTCCTCGCGGACACGCTCGCGCGAGATTTCGATCAAGCCGAGGTCCGAAATCCTCGAGATCCTCGTCCGCGCCTTGTCGGACGCCATGGCGTCGACGAGAGCATGGTAGACCTTCTCGCGATTCTTCTCACGTTCCATGTCGATAAAATCGACGATGATGATGCCGCCGATCCCGCGCAGCTTCAACTGATAGGCGACTTCCTTCGCAGCCTCCAGATTGTTCCGGAGAATCGTCTCTTCCTGATCCCGTTTCCCGACAAACCGTCCTGTATTCACGTCGATCACCGTCATCGCTTCCGTGTGATCGATCACCAGATACCCGCCCGACTTCAGCCATACCTTCCGGCTCATCGCACGCGCAATCTCTTGTTCCACTCCCAGATGGTCGAACAGAGGCTCATCCTTGTCGTAGAAGTGAATCCGCGAGGTCTGCTCAGGTGAAAACCGCTGCACGAAATCCCGAATGGCTTCGTACTCCCCTCGTGAATCGATCCAAAGTCGATCCACCTTTTTCCCAAAGAGGTCCCGCACGACTCGGAAGCTGAGGCTTAAATCGGTATGCAGCAGCGCTGGAGCCCCCAACTGCTCCCGGTTCGTCAGAATGTCCTGCCACAAGACGTGCAGGAAATCGACGTCGGATTTGAGCTCATCTTCCTTGACGCCTTCACTGACCGTCCGCACGATGTAGCCGCAGCCCGGGCGACGGACGCGGCGCATGATGTCCTTCAGCCTCGTTCGCTCTTCATCGCGAGCGATCCGTCGCGAGACTCCGATATGCTCCACATTCGGCATAAACACCAAATATCGCCCTGGAAGCGACACATACGTCGTGACCCGCGACCCCTTTGTGCCGATCGGACCTTTCGAAATCTGAACCATCAACTCCTGCCCTTCACTCAACAGCTGTTCGATCGGCTTGGCACTCTGGCGCTTCGGCCGGAGCATGTCCGAGTCCTTGTCGTCCTCCTCCGCCTCGACCAGCATGTCCCCCGGCTCCGCATCCATCGAAAGATCGGACACATGCATGAATGCGGCCTTCTCCAAGCCGATGTCCACAAACGCGGCTTGCATGCCCGGCAGGACCTTGGCCACCCTTCCCTTATAAATATTCCCAACAAAGTCCTTGTGTTTTGCGCGGTCCCCGAACAAGTCGGTGACCACTCCTCCATCAAGAACCGCCACACGGGTCTCTTCCCGCACGACCGTTATCGCAATCTCAATTCCCATACAAACTCCTTTTTCTGAGAGACGCGGAGGCTCGCGGGGAACCATGGACGCAGGCACCATGCCCAGGTCCGATACTCATCATCACCCGCGCCCACTTCGCCGGTCCTCGATTCGACTCAATAGAACAGACTCAGCCGCCTTCGTTTGACATTCAGCAACAAACCCAACGACGCCATCGTCATTACCGTGGCGCTCCCGCCATAGCTCACCAGAGGCAAGGGAATGCCCACGATTGGAAACATTCCCGCCGTCATGCCAATATTGATCACAACGCAGAAACACAGCATCGCCACAATTCCGACTGCGAGCAGGGCACCGAGTTGATCCTTCGCCTTGGACGCGATTTCAAGCGACAACCAGATGAGCGCGACGAACAGCACCAGCAATAAGAGCACACCGATAAATCCCCATTCTTCTGCATAGACCGCAAAGACGAAATCGGTATGTCCTTCCGGCAGAAACTTCAATTGGCTTTGGGTACCGCCGTACAGTCCTTTCCCCATCAATTCTCCTGAACCGATCGCAATTCTCGATTGCAATGCATGGTAGCCTTTTCCACCCGGGTCATAGTCCGGATCGACGAACGCCATAATGCGCTGTCGCTGATAATCATGCAAGGACCCCCACAGCCCTTCCCAGGCAAACGGAAACAGCATAACCGAGAAGAGCAGCATGACGCCCAACGCCTGAGAGCGGACGCCGACCATCAAGAGCATCGCGGCATAGACCGCGACGAAACTCAGGCCGCTGCCCAAGTCCGGTTGTTTCAGAATCAGGACGAGGCCGGGCAACATCAAGAACCCCGGCACAATCACACGCTGCAGCCATCCCACGCGAGGCGCCTTCGAGTAATAATGGGCCAGCACAAGGATGAGCACAAGTTTCGCAAACTCCGAGGGCTGAAAACTGAACGGGCCCAAGGCAATCCATCGCTGCGCTCCTTTGCTCGTTCGCCCTTCGAACAAGACAAATACCAGCATCAGCAATACGAGCGCGTAGGCCGGATACGCGAGCCGCGCAATACGATGATAGTCCGACACCCACATCACGATGAATGCGACGGTTCCCAAGAGGATCCAGGCCAACTGCTTCAGATAGTACGGCGCGATTCCGCCCTGCTGCGCATGCGTGACACTATGGATTGAGAGCACCCCGATTCCTAGAATGGCGAGGATCAATCCCACGAAGCGGAGATCGAAATTGTCGAGACCCCGATTATCCGTCAATCGATCGATCATGATTTTTCCGACGATCGTCGGACTTGGCCACTTTCGGAGGAATCCGAGGCCACCATCGGAACCTGCGGGGCAAGATTGATGTACGTTTCTATGATCTCCTTTGCGAGGGGAGCCGCAGCGGACCCGCCGTGCCCCATGTGCTCGACAAGGACGGCAACCGCGATCTTCGGCGACTCCACAGGGGCGAATGCAACGAACCACGCATGGTCACGGAATTTCTTAGGGATATCTTTTTCAGGCCCCGTTCGGAGCGCCGCCACCTGAGCCGTTCCTGTTTTCCCGCCGATTGTGACCAGCGAGGACTTCGCCCTGGTCGCGGTTCCGACTTTGACGGCATCGGCCAGCGCTTCTTTAATAACGCGAAATGTTTCGGGCTTGGCGTTGATCTTTCCACGTGGGACCGCCGGCAATTCTTGCAGGTTTCCGGTCGTCCGATCCATCACGGCCTGCACCAGACGAGGACGATAACTGACTCCGTTGTTGGCAACCGTCCCAATCAAACTAGCCATCTGCAACGGCGTGACCGTCACATAACCCTGCCCGATCGCCGCCGAGATGGTTTCTCCAGGCAACCAGGGCTCGTTCTTCGCCTTCTGCTTCCACGTGGTGGACGGCATGATTCCCGGTCGTTCCGAAGGCAACTCCACACCCGTTCCCTGTCCAAGTCCAAATTCTTTGCCGAAGTCGGCCATCACATCGATCCCCATCCGCTGGCCCACTGTATAGAAGTACACGTCGCAGGAATGGACCAAGGCGGTATGCAAGTCGACGGAGCCATGTCCGCCCGCTTTCCAGTCGTGGTAGAGCCGCTTGCCGAACTGATAGCCTCCGTTGCAGTACACGGTGCTGGAGGGCGACATCGTCTTCGTTTCCAATGCGGCGACGGCCATGGGGACCTTGAACGTGGAACCCGGAGGGTACTGCCCCTGAGAGGCACGATTATTCAAGGGGCGGCCTTCGTCCTGCACAATCTCGACCCATTGTTTCGGCGTCAGTTCCCGAGAAAGAACGTTGGGATCGAACGCGGGACGGCTGGCCATAGCCAGGATATCGCCACTTGTGGGGTCCAATGCGACAATCGCGCCAAACTCCTCGCCCAACAGTTCCTCCGCGACTTTTTGCAATCGCACATCGATCGTGAGATAGAGGTCGTTCCCTGCCTGCGGCTTCTCGACGACCGCCGCCTTCTTTTCATGACCGAGTGCGTCGACTTCCACGCTCTTCTGGCCGGCCACACCTCGCACGTGGCGGTCGTAGGACTTCTCAACCCCGTACTGGCCGACGACACTGCCTTGATGCAGGTCCGCGAACTCCGGTTTCTCCAGTTGTTCGGCCGAGATTTCTCCGACGTAGCCCAAGAGATGGGCTGCCGTCACACCCCCGAGATAATTGCGTTGCGACTCGACTTGGACCATGACGCCCGGGAGATCCAAGCGATGGGATTCAATCACCGTGGCATCGCGGAGCGTCATGCGATCCTTAATCTTACGCGGCAACAACTTGCTGCCCTTTCCCATCAGTTTTTTCCGGATAAGCGCTGGATCCAAGCTGAGCAGGTCGGTCAGCTTTTGAATCAAGGCCTCGTGATCCTTCACATCTTCCAACGTGACATAGAGACTGAAGCTCGGCACATTGTTCGCTAAAAGAACGCCATACCGGTCATAAATGAGCCCACGGGCGGGCTCAAGCAACACAAGTCTGGTTCGATTATTTTCTGAGAGATCTCGGTAGTAGGGTCCTTCCCTGATTTGCAGATGCCACAGGCGGAGACCAAGCAATGCCACCACCAACAGGAGCCCCACTCGTAGAATAAGGAGCCTGCGATGGAGGTCGTCGAATTCTGCTTCTGGGTAATTTGCCGAGGCCATGACGTTCCTACGCTCGATACTCTGAGACCCACCGCTCAATATTCAATCGACTCCACACCACCCAATAGAGCACCCCGCCCACCACGGC
>JACPZN010000262.1 GCA_016195505.1 Nitrospirota bacterium
ACTTCATGACTTCGAGCAAGACAGGTTGCTTTTCATCGGCCAAGGTGTCGCCGGTCGTCGCACCCTTCAGGCCGACCGCCGCCACAATATCGCCCGCATAAGCCACATCAATCTCTTCACGCTTATTCGCATGCATCTTCAGCAAACGACCGATACGATCCTTCGTCCCCTTCGTGACGTTCAACACCGGGGTTCCCGTCTTAAGAACACCGGAGTAGACACGAAAATAGGTAAGCTGCCCGGCAAAAGGGTCCGTCATAATCTTAAACGCCAAGGCGGCAAATGGCTCGCTATCCGAAGGCTTCCGCTCCACTTCCTTATTCGTGTTGGGATCAATCCCCTTCACCGGTGGAATATCGACCGGTGACGGCAAGTAATCCACGACACCGTCCAAAAGCTGCTGCACACCCTTGTTCTTGAACGCCGAGCCGCACAACACCGGAGTTACCTTCATCGTGATGGTCCCCGCCCGAATCGCCCGCATCACTTCATCCTCTGTGAGCGAGTGACCGTTCAAATACTTCTCCATCACTTGGTCGTCAAACTCGGCGACCGCATCGAGCATTTTTTCTCGATACTCTTTTGCCTGGTCCATGAGATTCGAAGGAATTTCATCAACCTTGTACTTTGCGCCCAAGGTTTCATCGTCGTAGAAAAACCCCTTCATCTTCACCAGATCAACCGCCCCACGAAAATCCCCTTCCCGCCCGATCGGAATCTGGATAGGGACGGGATTCGCCCCGAGCCGATCAATGATCGATTGAACGCTGGCATAAAAGTCGGCCCCAATCCGGTCCATCTTATTCATGAAGGCGATGCGTGGAACATTATACTTATCCGCTTGCCGCCACACAGTTTCTGATTGCGGCTCCACACCCTGCACAGAATCAAACGCCGCCACCGCTCCATCCAACACACGCAAAGAGCGCTCGACTTCGATGGTGAAATCCACGTGTCCGGGCGTATCAATGATATTGATACGGTGATCGCGCCAAAAGCAGGTCGTCGCTGCAGCAGTAATAGTGATCCCCCGTTCACGCTCTTGCTCCATCCAGTCCATGGTGGCGGCGCCTTCATGGACCTCGCCCATTTTGTGCGTCATGCCCGTGTAGTACAAGATCCGCTCGGTAGTCGTAGTTTTCCCGGCATCGATGTGGGCCATGATGCCGATGTTTCTCGTATGCTCTAGTGATGTTGCACGAGCCACTTCAGTCCTCTAAAAACACCTATGCTGCAAGTCAAGCCACATTACGCTGCTGCGATTCAGGGGCAACCTCGATTTGCGGATCGCAGCACGGCTCAACTGCAGCACAGAACGACGTTACCAGCGATAATGGGCGAAGGCTTTGTTCGCTTCCGCCATCCGATGCACGTCTTCCCGTTTCTTCACCGCGGCCCCTGTGTTGTTCGACGCATCCAGCAGCTCAGCTGCGAGCTTCTCCCGCATGCTCTTGCCGCCGCGCGTACGCGCAAATTGTGACAACCAACGAAGCGCCAACGACACTCGGCGTGTAGGCCTGATTTCGACTGGGACTTGATATGAGGCCCCTCCCACGCGGCGAGACTTCACTTCCACGATCGGCTTCACGTTATCAACCGCTGCTTTAAAGACTTTCAGCGGATCACTGCCGGTCTTCTCTTGAATGACATCAAACGCTCCGTAGCAAATCCGCTCAGTCGTACTCTTCTTTCCACCGCTCATCAGCGTGTTAATAAATTTCCCGACAAGCTTGTCGCGATACCGCACATCGGGAAGCACTTCGCGTTGACCTAAGAATCGACTACGTGGCATCCCATTCCTACTGAATCATCGTCCCATTGGACCATTGAATCAATGGTCCAGCCATCAATTCTACTTTGGCCGTTTCGCTCCGTACTTCGAACGGCTCTGTTTGCGATCAGCAACTCCCACGGCATCTAACGCACCACGTACCAAGTGATAGCGGACGCCGGGAAGATCCTTCACACGACCACCACGCACGAGCACGATTGAGTGTTCCTGCAGATTGTGTCCGACACCAGGGATATAGGTCGTGACCTCCATCCCATTTGTCAGACGCACGCGCGCGACTTTCCGCAACGCCGAGTTCGGCTTTTTCGGCGTCGTGGTGTAGACGCGAAGACAGACCCCCCGTTTCTGCGGGCAGGATTTCAGGGCAGGGCTCTTCGTTTTTGCTTTAACGAGATTCCGGCCTTTTCTGACCAGCTGATTGATTGTCGGCATCCTGTCCAGACCCTCTTAACACACACATGACTCTGCCCTCAGGAGCAAAGCCGCAGGATTATAGTGATGCGCCCGCGTTCTGTCAAGTGGGGTGCGATTCCTTCGCTAATCCCTACGACCGTGAGACATCACCCGCCGCCGCAACGGCAGCATCAGAAGTGGGGGCGGCCGTTGCCGGAGCGGCTCCTACCACTGCCGGCTCAGGCTTCTCACTGATTACGAATGTATCTCGATACTCTTCGAATCCGGTTCCAGCCGGAATCAAACGCCCGACAATAACATTTTCCTTCAGCCCACGAAGATTGTCTTCGCGCCCATTGATGGCAGCTTCGGTCAATACTCTTGTCGTTTCTTGGAACGAGGCCGCCGAGATGAAGCTATCGGTAGTCAAGGCCGCCTTTGTGATTCCGAGTAGGACAGGCTTGCCCAAGGCAGGTTTGCCGTCCTTGGCGAGCACCCGTTCGTTTTCTTTTTCGAATACGCTTTTGCTGACTTGACTCCCTGGCAAGAACTCCGTATCGCCCGGATCTTCAATCCGCACCTTGCGGAGCATTTGCCGCACAATGATTTCGATGTGTTTGTCGTTGATGGAGACACCCTGCAACCGATACACGTCCTGCACCTCATCTACGAGATATTTCTGCAGTTCATTGGGGCCAAGCACATCGAGAATGTCGTGCGGATTAGCCGATCCGTCCATCAAGGGCTCTCCGGCTCGCACCCAATCGCCCTCGTGCACATTGACGTGCTTGCCT
>JACPZN010000263.1 GCA_016195505.1 Nitrospirota bacterium
CCCGAACAAGTCACACGGGCATCCTTTACGTCCCTCTGGGGTGCCATGCAACATGACAAAAAGGTGATAGACGGGCGGGTCATTGGGGTATGGCCGGTGCGGATTGGAGAGGTGGTCATTCGGCCGATCGAACAGCAGGTGTGTGAAGCGTGGTTTCAGAGCAAATATAGCCGTGGGATGCGCCCGTCAGGTGGCCGTCGGTTGGGTAAATATCCTGTCCGTCGAAAGGCCCGTGTACGAAGGTAATACTCTATGACGACGACACGCACGCCATCTGTGGCACACCTCCAACAGGCATTGCGGGAGAAAACACGCGAAGTCGATGTGCTCCATCGGATCTCTGCCTCGATCAGCAACCAACTGGATCTCGAAGCCATTCTCAAACATATCGTCGAAGTGGTTGTCGAAGTCACCAAAGCGGATGCCTGCCTCCTCTATCTCTTGTCGGATAGCCAGGACGAACTCATCCTTCGCGCCTCGAAAAATCCTCATCCGAAATTGATCGGCCGCATCACGATCGGTTTGGGAGAGGGCATCACCGGGTGGGTGGCTCAGGAACGAACGCGCGTCGTTATTCCGAGTAACGCGAACGACGACCCGCGGTTCAAGTTTTTTCATAATCTTCCAGAAGACCGCCATCAAGCCTTTGTCTCCGTCCCGATCATGGCCAAGAAAGAAGTGGTCGGCGTGATCAACGTCCAGCATAAGCGCCCAAGGCGCTATCAGACGGACGAGATTGCGTTACTGTCGACGATTGCTAATCAAGTCGGTGGCGCGATTGAGAACGCGCGGCTCTACGATCAAATGCAACGCAAAGCCCTGCAAGTGGAAACGTTGTCGCAGGTCTCCGAAACGGTGGCGTCCAATCGGTTGATCAAAGATGTGCTTCAACTCCTGGTGACAATGACTGCGCAAATGATGAACTCCAAGATCTGCTCGATCATGTTGTTGGACGAAGCCAGCGGGGAACTGCGGATCGAGGCGACGCAAAGCCTCAGCGAACAGTACCGCCGCAAGCCGAACCTGAAAGTGGGGCAGGGCATCAGCGGCCGCGCGGTGAAGGATCGTCGACCGATTATCGTGGCCGATGTCACGACAGATCGAGACTATATCTATCGGGATATGGCCAAGCAGGAAGGACTGTGCTCATTAGTCTCGGTACCGATGATGGTGCGTGAGAAGGCGATGGGCGTGATCAATAGCTACACATCCTTCCCTCACGTATTTACCAGCGAAGAGGTCAAGTTGCTTCAGGCCATCGCGAATCAGGCCGCCATCGCCATCGAGCATACGGCCCTGGTTGAGAGATCCTTCGAGATGCAGGAGGCCCTGGCAGTGCGGAAGCTCATGGAGCGGGCCAAGGGGTACCTCATGCGCTCGCGGAGACTAACTGAGGAAGAAGCCTTCAAACTCATTCAGCGGCAAAGTATGGATTTGCGGAAGTCGATGCGTGAGATAGCCGAGGCAGTGCTCTTAGCGGCAGAACTCGACCAGCGGGCTGAAAAGCAGCGGGGATAGATCCGGTCGCCGCATAAACCAGATCAACCCGTTATGTGTCGTTTCACGGTTTTAAACGGCTCCGTTCCGCGTCCTGCTCCGCCAGTTTCTTCTTGATGTCCTGCAGCTCCTTCCGTAGCTCGTCCACATCGGTATTTCGCTGCGTGGGTTCCCCCGTTGCGGGCGTCGGCGGCTGAGCGGCAGTCGGTCGCATGTCCGATGCGGCAGGCATTGTGGCAAGCAGGTCGTAGTCGATTACCAGGGTTGCATCGGTTGAGCGAGCGGCGGATTCCGGGACGAAGAGTACCGTGCGGTTCGTCAATCCCTTCGGATTGGACATACGCGGAGTGGTCTTGCTATATGTTTCGCCCGGTTCCAGCCGATGGCGGAACTCGGTCAAGGTCAAATGCAGTGACCTTCCGGAGACGTACAGCGAACCTTCTGTGACTAGTGGCTGTTCCGATGAACAGGCACCGGGGAACCGGACCGAAGACGCGCAGAAAGCCAGCCCACCGGATTGCGGAGAGACCGGTTCGCTGACTTGAACGATGCGAAATCCAACCTGCTGGTCCGATGCCGCTCGAGCAAGCCCATCGGCAAGGAGTGGGGCCAGGTACTCAACGTCCTCGTTTCCAAACGCTTGCATGGTTTGCGGCTTGCTTACGAGCAGGCTTCCCAAGATCCCTCCAGTATCCTTCACGACCACGCCTCGAAGGATCCGCGTCATCATCTCGGCCGATACCCTCATGGGGTGGGAAGCATGAAAGGACCGATCGGCAAACCGTTCCACATATACCGCACCGCGTTCGGACTCATGAATTGTGACATCCAGCTCAGGACCTGCCGCACAGGCGGACAACGCCAGGGTGATTCCGCTGAGAAGAATGAGCGCACGTCGAGAATGTTGAGACATAATTGATCCGTACAGTCTGTTGAAGGCGACAGTCTAGCACAGCTGAAAGGGCGATGACACCGACAACCTTCTCAAGCCCATGAAGATGGCTCTTTATTATGTCTCGCCTACCGGCCCTCGTCTGCGGTCTCCTCGCGTCGGAGTAA
>JACPZN010000281.1 GCA_016195505.1 Nitrospirota bacterium
AAATGCCGGGATCGCTCCTCTGGCCCGAATCGCGTCTTCGGCAATATGATCTAACTCGTCGGTACTGATGCCCGGACGAACTGCTTTCCGAATAATCTCCAGTGCCTCAGCCACCACTCTCGACGCCTCTGCCATGACTTCGATCTCGGCAGGCGTTTTCAGAATGATCATGCCGTCTTGTATGCTGCCAGCACCTTCGTGAGGTTCTGATAGACCGCCTCAACGGCTCCGGCGCCATCGAGATGCGACAACATATTTTTCTTCTCGTAGAAACTGATCAACGGGGCTGTCTGTTCTTCGTAGATTCGCAGCCGCGTTTCAACCGCCTCTCGCTGGTCATCACTCCGCTGAATCAAAGCTTCACCACACCGGTCACACAGGCTGCCCTTCTTTGAAGGGGCAAAATCGACATGATACGTGGCCTGGCACTTTGGACAGCTGCGTCGCCCGCTCAGTCGTTTCACGATATCCTCGCGGGAGACTTTGAAATTGATCACGCGATCCAGCCGAAGACCTCGTTCGTTGAGCACCGTTCCAAGCTCTTCTGCTTGAGGAACCGTCCTCGGAAAGCCATCAAGGATAAATCCCTTCGCATAGTCTGGATCGGCCAACTTCGCACGCACCAACCCGATCACCACCGAATCAGGAACCAGCTTTCCCTGATCCATGTACCCCTTGGCTTGGAGGCCAAGTGTGGTTTGGTTGCGGACCGCTTCTCGAAGCAAATCACCGGTGGAAATCTTATGGCTACCATACTGAGCCGCAACTTTATCAGCTTGCGTACCCTTTCCAACACCTGGAGCGCCAAGGAACACGAGCTGCATACACCGTTATCCACTTCTTCCGCGCAACGGAGCCATGCCTTTACCCAAAAATCCCTCGTAGTTGCGCATCAACATATGGGATTCGATCTGCTGTGCGGTGTCAAGCCCCACACCAATCACGATCAACAAAGAAGTCCCACCGAAATAAAATGGGACATTCAGCTTGTAAATCAAGAATTCCGGGATGACGCACACAATCGCTAGGTAGATGGCCCCCGCAAACGTAATCTTTGTCAGCACATTATAGATATAGTCCGAGGTTCGTTGCCCGGGTCGGATGCCGGGAATAAACCCCCCATATTTCTTCATATTGTCGGCCATGTCCACGGGGTTGAGAACAACGGCTGTGTAAAAGAAACAGAAGAACAGAATAAGGCTGACATACATCAATGTGTAGAGCACCGACCCTGGAGCCAGCTGCGTTCCAATCGCCTTCACCCAAGGCGTTTCAAAGAACCCTGTAATGGTGGCAGGAAACGCAATGATGGAGGAGGCGAAAATCGGGGGAATGACACCCGCCGTATTGATCTTCAAAGGAATGTGCGTACTTTGCCCTCCATACACACGCCGCCCGATGACACGTTTCGCATATTGCACGGGAATCTTCCGGCGTCCGCTTTCCAAAAAGACAATCGCGGCTACCACGGCAACCATCAGGGCCGCTAAGGCCACGAGTAACACAATGTTAAGCTGCCCCACCTTATAGAGGTCGAACGTCTGAGCCACCGCTGCTGGCAACCGTGCTACGATCCCGGCGAAAATGATCAATGAAATTCCGTTGCCGATTCCTCGCTCGGTGATCTGCTCACCCAGCCACATCAGAAAGCCAGTGCCTGCTGTCAGCGTGATCACGGTCATGAGGCGGAACCCCCATCCGCCGTTGAGCACAAACGCGCCCTGATTCATCTGCTCGAGCCCAATCGCAATGCCGAAGCCCTGAATCAGCGCAATCACGATCGTGCCGAAGCGGGTATACTGAATAATCTTTTTCCGTCCCCGCTCACCTTCCTTCGCCAGCTTCGACAGATGCGGAATGACAACCGTCAACAGCTGGAGAATAATCGACGCGCTGATATAAGGCATGATGCCCAGCGCAAAGATCGTCAGACGAGACAGCGAACCGCCTGAAAAAATATCCAGAAATCCGAGCAGTGAGCCGCCCTGCTTTTGCAAAAACTCGGAGAGGGCCTCGCCGTTGATACCAGGAGTCGGGATATGGGCCCCGACGCGGTAGACCACGAGCATCCCGAGCGTAAACAGCACGCGAGTACGAAGCTCAGGAATCTTGAAGATATTCTGAAAACTGGTCAGGAGTCGCTCAAACACCGCCGATAACCTCGACTCTCCCTCCAGCCGCTTGAATCTTCGCCTGTGCGGACTTGCTGAACTTATGGGCCTGAATGACGAGGGACTTTTTCAGCTCTCCGTGTCCCAAAATCTTGATCGGCAACTGCTTCCGTTTCACCAAACCTGCATCGACCATCGATTGGGGCGTAATCGTGTCCACACCCCTCCACTGCTCAAAACTCTTGACGTTGACGATGGCATATTCCGTACGAAACGGATTGTGGAACCCGAACTTCGGAAGTCGGCGAATCAGCGGCATCTGACCACCTTCAAAGCCAGGTCGCTTGCCGCCGCCTGATCGAGCCAACAAACCCTTATGACCTTTGGTCGCAGTCTTTCCGTGACCCGAACCAGGTCCACGACCAATACGTTTCCTTCGCTTCTTTGCGCCCCGTGCAGGAGTCAAATCATGTAGATTCATGGCTTGCCTACCTCAAGTAAATAGCCTACCTTGTGAATCATCCCACGGACCTGGGGCGTGTCCGGATGGACGGCGGTCTGACGGATGTGCCGGAGGCCAAGACCACGCAATACAAGACGATGCCGCTCCGGTGTTCCAATGGGGCTGCGCTTCAGCGTCACACGAACACCTTGCGTCCCTGACTTGCTCGGTTTGGATGCCTTTGCAATGCCCATCAGGCCGTCGCCCTTTCAGGTCTCTCTGCTGCTGGCTGTCGGCGGAGGCGAAGCACTTCATCAGGATTTCTCAATTGCATGAGGCCATCGAGCGTCGCCCGAACGGTATTGAAGGGATTCCCTCGGCCAAGTGTCTTTGAAATAATATTATGGGCGCCGACCAATTCGACCACGGCGCGAACCGCGCCACCGGCGATAATTCCAGTGCCGTCGACAGCCGGTTTGAGCAAGACATGCTCACCGCCGAAGAGGCCATGCACTTCATGCGGGATCGACCTGCCCTTGAGCGGGACGTGAAGCAGGTGCTTCTTGGCTTGTTCAACGGCTTTGGAAATGGCGACCGGGACTTCCGCGGCTTTCCCTTTGCCGATCCCCACCCATCCATGACCGTCGCCGACCACAACCAGCGCGCAAAAGTTAAACCGCTTGCCGCCCTTCACCACCTTCGCGACACGGTTGATGAAGACAACTTTGTCTTTCAGGCTGAGTTCATCAGGATTGACTCGCACGCAGCGCCTTTCCCTTTCGTCCCACTCTGTCAGTGGGGTCGTAACAAGATTGACTGACCTAGAACTGAAGTCCCCCTTCACGCGACGCATCAGCGAGCGCCTTGATCCGACCGTGATACATCCGCCCTCCACGATCAAAAACCACCGTGCTCACTTTGGCGGCCTTTGCGCGATCAGCGATCAACTTCCCCACCGCCTTCGCCGCTTCAATACCGCCGGTCGACTTGAGGGCCTTCCGTAACGACTTATCGAGCGAAGACGCTGCAACGAGCGTCGTGCCCTTGATGTCATCGATGATCTGAGCATAGATATGAGAACTGCTCCGAAACACATTCAGACGGGGCCGTTCTGCTGTTCCCATAATCACATTGCGCACCCGCTGGCGCCGTCGTTCAAGTTGTCGCACCTTGTCAGCAGTCTTCATCGTCGGTTCCTACTTCCCTGTCTTACCTTCCTTTTTCCGCAACACTTCACCCACGTAGCGAACCCCCTTCTGCTTATACACATCGGGCGGCTTAATCGCCCGTAGATTTGCCGCCACTTGACCGACTAACCGCTTATCCGCCCCCTTGATATTGATGAGGGTCTGCTTGTCCACCTTCACATCGATGCCTGCCGGAATCTGATAGACCACGGGATTGATATAGCCTACGCTGAAGCTCATCGTCCGTCCCTGAACCTGAGTCTTATAGCCGACTCCGGTAATTTCCAGCGATCGTTCGTAGCCCTTCGTGACGCCATTGATCATGTTGTTCAGTTCCGCACGAACAAGACCGTGCAAAGCCCTCAGCTTCCGATCGTCACTGGACCGGCTCACAACAACCTGGCCATTGGTAACCGCAACACCAACACCCGGCACGAGAGGCCAATCCAACTTCCCCAAGGGGCCCTTGATCGACACGGTCGATCCTGCCACCTTGACGTCTACTCCACCCGGAATCGCTATCGGCTTTTTCCCAATCCGTGACATTGTCTTCTACGCCTCTGCACCGTCGTCAATCCCCACATCGCCTACCAAACCGAACAAAGAATCTCTCCACCCAACTTATTTCTGCGGGACTCCTGATCGGTCATAATGCCTTTTGAGGTTGAGAGGATGGACATGCCGATCCCGTTTCGGACTTTTGTAATGTCCTTGCTCCCAACATAAACCCGACGTCCGGGCTTGCTGATCCGCGCCAATCCCGTGATCATGGGCTGCCCTTCGCCTACATATCGCAAATGCACATTGAGTATAGGATGCCCGTCCTGAACCCCGTCCTCGACCGCCTCCACATAGCCTTCCTTCTTCAGAATCTCCAGGATCGCACGTTTTAACTTTGAGGCCGGCACA
>JACPZN010000282.1 GCA_016195505.1 Nitrospirota bacterium
AGGGTCTACTAGGTTGATGTTGGTATGATTCCAGGTGAACTGGAGCAGGCTGGTACTTGTGGAACTGCGATGATGGAGCTCTTCGGGCTCAAAATCTGACAGGGTGGTACCCTGCGCAACAGAGCCGAGAGTGGGACTAGCCCCGCTGACATATAATAAGGCCTCGCTGAGTGATGTCTTGCCTGCGCCGACGTTGGACACAATCGCGACATTTCTGATGGGCTCCACACGGGTCTCTTCCATGGCATGCCCTCCCCATTGAGTAGAAAATTGTTTAGGCCATATGTTCTCCTCATTACTGTTCTGCTACTGCGGTACCCATCGGCAACCGACCCTAGTTATCCTCCGCCTACTCTTTAAGCCATCCCTCGTCGGCAAAACTCACATACCGGCCGTCCCCGATGATCAGATGGTCCAACACGCGAATGCCGAGGAGTTTTCCGGCCGCCACCAGCCGATCCGTCAACTGACGATCTTCCACGCTGGGAGCCGGATCTCCACTGGGATGGTTATGGAGAAAGATAACGCCAGCTGCAGACTCGCGCACCGCGAGCGCAAATACTTCGCGTGGATGCACGACACTGAGCGTCAGACTTCCTTCAGAAACGGTGGCCTCTTTCACGACGGTATTTTTGGCATCAAGAAGCACCACCTTGAAAATCTCATGTTTCACGTCACGGATCATGGGATGAAAATGTTTAAACAAGTCAGCACTCGATGAGACGCGTGTGCCCGTCGAGAGGGGAGCTGCGATGGATCGTCGCCCGAGTTCGACGGCCGCTTTAAGTTGCGCCGCCTTCGCAATCCCCACTCCTTGAATCATGCACAGTTCTTCAACGCCGGACTTCGCCAATCCGCTTATGCCTCCGACTTGATCAAGCAGTTCAATCGCCACTTGCACGGCAGAAAAATCGCGCCGGCCTGTTCGTAGTAAAATAGCGAGGAGTTGTGCATCAGAAAGGACATCGGCACCTTTCGCCAGAAGCCGTTCTCGGGGACGTTCGGTGACAGGCCAGTAGGTGATTCCTTTCCCCCGAACCTTGCGTGTCATGAATCCTCTACAATGCACAAAAAAATGACAGCGCGAACGTTTTTGTACTAGCCTGAATTGCCGTTTTTACGCCTTGTGACAAATACGTATCTCCTAACTTATTGAAATATTGAAATGAGACAAATTGGTGCAGCTCTTGCTTGACTACGCCACCAGCTGTGAACGTAGCCACCTGGGAGGACTCGATGGAATGTCCGAAGTGCAAAGGCTTGATGATGCTGGAGCGGTTCTCAGATTTCTTTCTCATATTCTACGCGTGGAAGTGCATCAACTGCGGGGCAATCATTGACCGCACCATCTCCAACAATCGGAGAAAGAGCCTGGCAGCACGGGATCCCCAGCCTGTCGCCACTCGGTAAAGTCGCCGTATCTGTTGACCGACCCGATCTGCGATTCTTCTACTGGGGCCTCCCACTGACGACGGGTCGGATGACCAAGATCGAGTTCGAACAAGCGCCGCATTATAGTCCTCCCGCCGGAAAGCCGTCAAAATAGAAGATTCTACGACTCATCAACTCAACAATCAGTCGATCACAGACCTTACCGCTCCTCCCTGGTCAAATAGGCCCACTGTTACGACCAAACCATTCTTGACCCCTTCAAAAACGCTATGTTAGAGTCACACGCTCTTTGAGGAGCGCCGTCGTCTGACATGCGCGTCATCGCAGGAACCCACCGAGGGCGGCGCCTCCGAGGGCCGGAGGGATTGATACTCCGTCCGACTTCCGATCGAGTTCGAGAAGCGCTGTTTTCTATTCTTGGGAATCGGCTTCCGAACAGTCGCTTCTTGGATCTCTATGCAGGGACAGGAGCCGTGGGCATTGAGGCACTGAGTCGCGGTGCCAGGCATGTCACAAGCATCGAATCGAGCGCAGACGCGTTGAAACTCCTGCGCCAGAACGTCTCGGACTGCCGGCTGGCCGATCAAATGACTGTACATGCGCAAACGGTGAAACAATTCCTCAGCCGGCCCAACCAGTGGAACGGTTCCTACGACATTGTCTTTGCAGACCCCCCTTATGCCGTCGCGCATGAGCTTGCATCGTTGTTCGACGATATCGCAATCGATCAACTCTTTGCCCCTGACTCCTGGTTGGTGATCGAACATCCAAAGAAGACAATGCTTCCCACCCACTTGGGCCGAAGTGCCTTCTTACGCCGATACCCCTATGGCGATACCATCTTATCCATCTTTTCTTCTTCCGGTCCGGCACAGCCATGAAAATCGGCATCTACCCAGGCACGTTCGATCCCATCACGCATGGCCACACCGATATCATCACACGGAGCCTGCGTGTCTTCGACAAGGTTGTGGTCGCCGTTGCTCCCAACCCGACTAAACACCCGCTCTTCAATTTGGCCGAGCGCCTTGATATGGTGAAGCTCGTTATGAAGGACCTCGGCCAGGTGGAAGTCACCTCGTTTGATGGGCTATTGGTTGATTATGTTGAACGATCCGGGGCCCATGCCATCATACGGGGTCTGCGAGCGATCTCGGACTTTGAACACGAGTTTCAGATGGCTCTCATCAACCGAAAGCTGGCCAAGAAAGTTGAGACGGTGTTCTTGATGCCGAGCGAAGAATATTCGTACCTTTCGTCCACAATCATTAAAGACGTGGCCAAACACGGCGGAACCTTGACTGAATTCCTTCACCCCGAGGTGGCACGCCGCTTACAAGAGCGTATTCGGAACATCAAGTCATGAAGCTTGCCGCACGCGTAAGCCGCATTGCACCGTCTCCCACACTGGCCATGGCCGCGACGGCCAAGGCCATGGCGGCACAAGGGCTCGACGTCGTCGATTTTTCGTCGGGAGAACCGGACTTCGACACCCCTGAACCGGTGAAGGCCGCCGCCGAAGCAGCCATCCGAGCCGGCTTTACCAAGTACACTCCGTCATCAGGAATCGACGAACTGCGCCAAGCCATTATCGAGAAGCTGCATGCCGAGCAAGGATTGCGGTATGAAAAATCGCAAGTCCTGGTCTCGTGTGGTGCCAAACACTCGCTCTACAACTTGGCCGAAGCACTCCTCGAGGCGGGCGATGAAATCATCATTCCTACCCCTTACTGGGTCTCATATTCCGATCAAGCCCTGCTCAACGATGCGACGCCTGTATTCCTACGGACCAGTGAAACCAGCGGCTATGCTATCAACCCCGACGAATTGCAGCGATTAGTCACGCCTAGAACCAAAGCGATTATCGTCAACAGCCCTTGCAATCCAACCGGTGCCACCTATGATCGCAAGACGCTGGAAGCGATTGCAACCATCGCGGTCCGTCACAAGATTCTGATTGTCTCCGACGAGATTTACGAAAAAGTGCTGTACGGTGGGGCTACCCACATCAGCATTGCCACTTTGAGTTCCGAGGTGGCGGCCCAGACCGTGGTCATCAACGGCGTCTCAAAAGCCTACGCCATGACCGGCTGGCGCATCGGCTATGCGGCCGGGCCCAAAGATCTCCTTACGGCCATGGCAAATATTCAGAGTCAGAGCACTTCGAATCCCTGTTCGATCTCCCAAAAGGCGGCCGTCGCCGCCTTGAAGCTCGGAGGGCCCTTTACTGAGAAGATGGTTGTGGAATTCGATCGTAGAAGAAGATTCATGGTCGACCGGTTGAACAGTATTCCCGGTGTGAGCTGTCGAATGCCGAGCGGCGCGTTCTATGCCTTCCCAAACATCAGCGGTGTGCTGGGCCGAAAAGGGCCGCGTGGCCCCATCACATCGCCACAGGAGTTGGCGAACCATCTCTTGAAGGAAGCCCATGTGGCCGTGGTACCAGGAGAACCGTTCGGAAGCCCCCATCACATACGATTGTCATACGCGACCAGCATGGAATCGATCCAACACGGACTCGACCGCCTTGCTGGGGCGTTTGAAAAACTGTCCGTGTGATCACCGCGGCTTGACTGTTCCATTCTCAGTCTTATCATTGAAGTCAACACCTGAACCAGCACGGAGGGTCTAATCGTGCCGATTTATGAATATCAATGCGACGGCTGTGAATACCGGTTTGAAGTCAAGCAGAGTATGAAGGACGATCCACTCACAACTTGTGAACGCTGCGGTAAACCGGTCAGGCGGTTGATTTCGTCGCCCGGCATCATGTTTAAAGGCAGCGGGTGGTACGTCACCGATTACTCGGATAAGCTCAAGCCCCCATCAGGTGGTGAGGGTGGTGGGGCTGGTGCGGGAGAGAAAAAAGAGTCGGCAACTGCCACGTCGTCGAACACCGCAACTACTCCAACACCTGCAGCAGCTCCGGCGGCCGCCTCTCCTACCACAAGCGCGCCGGCAAGCGCATCGACTGCCCCGCCTAGTAGCACCTCGACGCCGTCCTCTTCTTCCAAATAACGTGTGCGTTCAGGCTACCGTACGCCGACAGGCTTTGGCGCAGCCTTCTTTTTCACCGGGGCCTTGGCACCGGCTTTTGCCGCCGGCTTAGCAATGGATTTCGCGGTCGATTTGGCCGGAGCTTTCGGCGCCATCGTCTTCATCGCTCGTGCGCGCATGGTATCAAGTTGATTTTGCAGACTTGTAATCATCCCCGTCTTTTCGCGATTCATCCGGCTTAGATCATCTATCTGGGCTTGCATGTCCTGCTTCGCCTTCGACAAATCGTTGACCTGCGCCTGCAGCTGAGTCTTCTCCATCGTCAACGTCTGTGTTTCCGATCGCAGCTGCTCGATCTGTGCTTGCAATGCTGGCGGCCAGTAGTCGCACCCCGTGAGACCCAGCAGAACACCGAAAGCCAGCACGGTTCCGAGTAGCCCCATCGCCTGTCTTCGCATCACCATATCCCCTCGCCTCCTTTCATCGAATCTGCATCGATGCACACTTGCATTATTGCATCAGTGAAATTCCACCTGTCTGTAGCACGTTCTGCAGCATCTGTCGAGTGACGGCGCCCTCCCGAATCAAACGAACGGTCTCACGCGCATCGACGACAGTCGATGGGAGTCCGCCCGGTGTAGATCCCGTATCAATGATGAGATCGACATCCTGCCCCAACGTTTCTTTTACCTGATTCGCCTCTTGCGCTGGGAGACCGCCGGCACGGTTGGCGCTGGTACCGGTGAGGGGCCCAGTTACCGCCAACAGCTCAACCAGAGGAGGACATGAACTGAGTCGGACAGCCACGGTACCGGTTCCAGCCGTCAGATTGTGCGGGAGCGACGAATTGGCCGCAAAGACGATCGTGAGGGGACCAGGCCAAAAAGCATCTATCAAGAAGGTCGCGACAGAAGAAACGTCTTGGACAAGCAAGGACAGTTGCGCGCGCTGCCCGATCAAGACAAGAATCGGCTTCCCATCCGTCCGTCCCTTGAGATGAAGCAGTCGGTCAACAGCCTGCTCATTGAAGGGATTCACCGCGAGCCCGTAGTAAGTCTCCGTCGGCACGGCCACAATACCGCCGTCGTGAACAACCTGGCTGACAGCCCGAGAGAGTCGCGGGAGATCCTGCGAAGAATACAGCTCGATAACAGCCATGAATGGCGCCTGAGCGAACGGGTTGAACGCGGTCTTATGCCCCAAGCGCACGATGCGCAATATCAGTCCGGAAATGACACCCTTCGAAGGAGATCGATTTTACTATACGGTAGGCTTCGCGCTGCGCCTCGGCTAACGTGCTTCCTCGCCCAAGAATGCCGAACACACGTCCTCCCGCCGTGACGATCTCGTTTCCTCTCCGAGCCGTACCTGCATGAAAGACCATAGTCGATCTTGTCGTGTGTGGGGGTAATCGATGAATCGGCATTCCACTTCGGTATGGGCCAGGGTAGCCGCCTGAGGTCATCACCACACAAACCGCGGCGTCGTGATGCCACTCCACGGTGAGTTGATCAAGCCGATGCTCGACCACGGCCTCAATGACCTCTAGAAAATCTGTCTTGAGCAGCGGCAGCACTACTTGCGTTTCAGGATCGCCCATACGCGCGTTGAATTCCAATACATAGGCGGTGCCCTTCACGACCATGAGACCAGCGTACAGAACGCCTTGGAATGGCGAGCCCATCTTTGACATGGCCTCGACTATCGGCACCAAAATCTCGTTGGTCACCTGTGCACACAACGAGGCGGTGGCCACCGGCGCCGGACAATAGGCGCCCATTCCTCCCGTGTTAAGCCCGGTATCGCCGTCTCCGACTCGTTTGTGGTCTTGCGCTGGCAACATCGGCGCGACCGTCTTTCCATCGGTGAATGCCATGATCGTCAATTCTTCTCCATCGAGGAACTGTTCGATCAGGACCTGCTTTCCGGCCTGACCGAACGCTGCCTTGTCGATGGAGTCGATAATGGCTCGTCGTGCTTGCTCGCGGGTAGTGGCAATGATGACCCCTTTCCCTTGAGCCAAGCCGTCGGCTTTGATCACGACCGGCAACTCATGCTGCTCGACATAGGCCAGCGCCTCCGCAGTCTTGTCGAAACTCTTGGCCTTGGCGGTCAGAATCTTCGCTTTGGCCATGACGTCTTTGGAGAAGATCTTGCTGGATTCAAGCCGCGCCGCGTTCTTGGTCGGACCGAAGATCTTGAGTTTGGCTTTGCGGAACTCGTCGACGATTCCTAACGCGAGCGGCGCCTCAGGGCCCACAACCGTGAGATCGATTTTCTCTTTGACGACCAAGTCTTTTAAGCCTGCGATGTCATCGGCCTTGATCCCCGCACAGGTGGCGATCGATTCAATCCCCGCATTGCCGGGCGCACAGTACAATTCTGGCTTGCGTGGACTCTGTGCGAGCTTCCACGCCATCGCATGCTCGCGTCCACCACTCCCAACGACAAGAATTTTCACAGGATGCTCACAGGTGACAGGTGACGAGTGACTGGTGACTAGATAAAATCCACACAATATGGCAGGAGGGGATTGAAGCGATGCTCTTTACACTCTCATTGAAATCGTTGCCCGTCGCACGTCACAAGTCAGGCGTCACCCGGGGGTTAGTGTCTGAAGTGCCGCATGCCGGTCAAGATCATCGCCATACCATGCTCATCCGCGGCTTTGACCACCTCGGCATCGCGGATCGACCCGCCCGGTTGTATGACAGCCGTGATCCCAGCCTGGGCGGCGGCATCGAGGCCGTCACGGAACGGGAAGAACGCGTCCGAGGCCATGACACAACCCTTCACCGGCATTTGCGCCTTCATCGTTGCAAGCTTCACGGAATCCACGCGGCTCATCTGTCCTGCACCAATGCCGACCGTCTGCCCAGGTTTCGCATAGATGATCGCATTCGATTTGACGTGTTTGCAGACTTTCCACGCAAACGCACAGGCCGCATACTCCTCATCCGTCGGCTTCCGCACTGTGGGAACCGCGAGCGTTCGAAGATCGGTCAACACGCCAAGGTCGCGATCCTGCACGATCAAGCCACCAACCAACTTCTTAAGATCGTAGCCTTCCTGCTTCCCCTTCGTCAGCGGCCCGACATCCAGCAACCGGAGATCCTTCTTCCGCTTCAACTCCGCAAGCGCATCCTCGGCAAAAGCCGGCGCGATCACGACCTCCACAAACGTGGAGGTAATTTCCTTGGCCGCCGCCAGATCTACCGGCCTATTGAACGCGATTACGCCGCCGAAGGCAGAAATGGGATCAGTCTCCCGCGCTTTCACATATGCCTCTACCGATGTCGCACCGAGGGCCACGCCGCAGGGATTATTGTGCTTGATAATCGCTACGGCACAGTCATCGTATTCTTTCGCCAGCTCAAGCGCCGAGTTCGCATCGAGAAAATTGTTATAGGACATCGCCTTCCCATGCAGAATCTTTCCGCGCGAGACGGCCGGCTCGCTAGAATTCAGTTCCCGATAGAACGCACCCTGCTGATGTGGGTTCTCGCCGTACCGAAGTATCTCGGCAAGTTCGTACTGCAATGACAGCATTTTGGGGAACTTGACCTCCCCGCCTTGCACCTGCTTTTCGAGATAGCCGGCGATCAAACTGTCGTAGCGGGCCGTGTGCCGAAACACTTTCATCGCCAGTTCGCGACGGAGCCCGCGTGTCACGGCGTTGCCTTTCACAGCATCCAATACGCGGACATAGTCGGTGGGATCCACCACGACCAAGACATCCTCATGATTCTTCGCCGCTGACCGCAGCATCGACGGGCCGCCGATGTCGATATTCTCAATCGCCTCATCGAACGTAGAGTGCAGCTTCGCTATCGTTGCTTCGAAGGGATACAGGTTGACGACGACGACGTCGATCGGCCCGATGTTGTGCTGCTTCATTTGATCGACATGCGCCGGAAGCGATCGGCGACCGAGCAAACCTCCATGAATTTTCGGGTGCAACGTTTTCACACGACCATCGAGAATCTCCGGCGAACCGGTATAGGCGGCGACATCCGTAACCTTCACTCCTGCGTCACGCAGGCTTTTTGCGGTCCCGCCGGTTGAGAGAATCTCCGCCCCAAGTGCTTCCAGACCCTTTGCCATCACAACGATGCCGGTCTTGTCAGAAACACTGATCAGCGCCCGCTGGATGCTGGCCATGTGAATACTCCCTTGAATCGCAAGCTATCTGGGATAGATACGTTCGACCGCGAAAGGCGGGCGAAGAATAACAAATGGCCCCATGAACTTCAAGACAAGCAATGCACAGGAAATATTAGGTCCTGTGCACGAAGATACTATAGCTAAGAAGAGCCTGAGCGACCACTCGCGCTACTCTGTCTATCTGCAAACGTCCTATTCAGCCTTACTGGGAGGCAGGCGGACAAGTTGTCTGCCTCGTGTCGCGACCAGGCCCGCTAGTGACTTCGATCCGCCCAACCGCCTTCACGTTCGCGCAAAGGTCACCCAATCCCGGTGTAATGAGTCTAAACGAATGAAACGTCACATGATTGGCATCGATGCCCAGAGCAGGCACGTCCAACAATCCCTTCACCCTGATCGCGCGCCCCTTCATGCTCGGCATCACGGTACTGACATCGGCAACATGATGTTCGTCGGGTAATCGCCGTATTGCCGTACGATCGAATGAGACGGGCTGAAGAACAGCTCCGTCGATCTTCACGACGCCAGAACCGGTCTTTTCCTTCTCCGTCATCGTCTTAATCATCGCCGTGAGTGCTTCGTTCACCGGCGTCGGAATGCCGAACTCTCGCCCCTTCTCGACGATATACCCATTCAAGTAACCGATTTCTGTCGGGCGCCCCGCCTTCCAATCGTCATACATGGACGTATGAATATCGCGGATCTCTTGTGACGCCTTTACAACTCGTTCCGGCATGTCCGACGGCAACTGTACTTTCATGGCTGCCGAAACAGCCGCGACCTCCCCGACGATTTCTCTGATCACCCTCAGCATCTCTGGATGATCGAGTGCTTTGGCCACACAATCGTTGATAAGTACCGTGAAGGGATTGAAGACACAGTTCCAACACATTTTTTCCCATTTGCTACGGCGAACGTCTTTTGACAACTGGCAAGAAAGCCCAGCCGAAGTGAAAAGGTCGCGAATCCGGAGAAGCCGTTCGCTCTCATACCCCATCAATTCCCCGATTGTCACCACTCCTTTCTTATAGTGTTCGATGACACCGGGCTCGGCAATTTTTGAATAGATGTAGGCCACGCCTCCAACCACACAGTCCCGTTTCAGCCTGGCGATCAGGCGATCTTCGGTATCAACACCGTTTTGCAACGTCAAGATCACCGTCTTCTCTGTGAGCACCGGCTCGATCTGTGCCATGACCTCATCGAGGTCATAGGCCTTCACGCCAAGGATAATGAGATCCGGCTTAGGAAGCTGCCGCGCATCCGATGCCGCCGGCGGTCGAACAGTGAATGTTCCGCCGGCGCTGCGAATGGTCAATCCGTTCTGTTGCACCGCCGCGAGCGTCTTCGGCCGCAGCAGGAACGACACATCGGGATTGTTCTTCGCCAGATGCCCCCCAAAGAACCCACCGACCGATCCAGCTCCCACAATTAAGATCTGTTTCATGCCTCATCCCTACCTAGTTGCGCAGAAAGTGGTCGTACTATAGCATGCACCTACACAGGAAGGCAGCGGGCCACTTCCTCCTCGCCCACCTATGGCACCTGGTTCTGATCTTCAGATTC
>JACPZN010000283.1 GCA_016195505.1 Nitrospirota bacterium
ACGATCTGATCCAATGCCACAATGCCGAAATTCATGGTCATGAGCTCGACGATGGGATGTAACCCCGCCATGGCGGCGCCGATCGCCAGACCCGTGAAGCCGGCCTCCGTGATGGGAGTATCCACGACCCGTTGCGGGCCGAATTCCTCCACGAATCCTTTGCTGACTTTGAAGGCACCTTGGTAGTAGCCTACTTCCTCGCCGATGAGAAAAATGCGCGAGTCTCGACGCATTTCCTCCCGCATAGCCTGGTTCAATGCTTCACGATACGAGAGCACCATGGATCGGCTTATGCCTCCCTCATCACGTGGGTATGCAAGGTGGACAGGTTTGGGAACGGACTCTCATCCGCGAATGTCACTGCGGCTGTCACGACTTCGCCGACTTCCTTCTCCAACTGTTTGAAATCCGTGTCAAATCCAAGCCCCTTACTCAGAATCGTTTCCTTCAAGATGGCAAGAGGATCTCGCTTACGCTGCTCATCGACTTCCTCTTTAGTTCGGTAATGTCCATGTGCCGGGTCGGACATCGAGTGACCCATGAATCGATAGGTCAACGCCTCAATGAAAAACGGTCCCTGTCCTGCACGCACCGGCTCGACCACCCTACGCATCATATCGCGCACGGCCACAACATCCATCCCATCCACCCGCTCGGCCGTAATCCCGTAGGACCGGGCAGATTCCGAAACGTCCTGATAGAGCGCGACGGCTCGTTCAACCGGTGTTCCCATTCCAAACCGATTGTTCTCGCAGACGAAGATCACAGGAAGTTTCCACAAGGCCGCCAGATTGAATGCTTCGTGGGCCTGACCGCTGGGGACCGCCCCTTCACCGAAGAAACAGACGGTTACAAGGCCGAGGTGTTGATATTTGGTCGCAAACGCAAGGCCTGTGGCAAGAGGAATGTGGCCTCCAACGATGGCGTAACCACCCATGAAACGGCGCTGGGCATCCACCAGATGCATGGAGCCTCCTTTGCCCCGGCACAGGCCCGTGGCTTTTCCGAACAACTCAGCCATCACCTGGCCCGGATCGGAACCGCGCGCCAGACAATGCCCGTGGTCACGATAGGCGCTGATCGCGTAGTCGTCCGGTCGAAGTGCCGCGATGGCCCCGACCGCAATGGCTTCTTCGCCGATATAGAGATGAAGGAATCCGGCAATCTTTGCGAGGGCATACATCTCCGCCGATTTTTCTTCGAATCGGCGGATCAGGAGCATCTGGCGGTAGAGTGAGAGGAGGTCAGCTCTGTCCATGCTCGATATTATGCATGGTTGCTGAGAGCCGACTCAACCCTGATGTTTGGAGATCAGAGGAGCACCTTGACGTCGGTTCCTTCGACTTTCACGTGATACCGTACGACTGTTGCGGCGGGATTGTTCACGCATCCACCGGTCGTCACGTCGTATTCCCACCCATGCCATGGACAGGTGACGACGTGCCCGGCGAGATCGCCTTCGCCCAGGGGGCCGCCACGATGGACACAGATGTTGTCGATCACGTGGAACGACCCATCCACATTAAAGACCGCGAGAGTGTGTCCGTTCACTTCTGCCACAATACCGCTGCCTGGTTTCACATCCGTAGTCCCCGTCACACGTACGAACTCTCCCATCGCAGATTCCGTCCTTTCGTCTGCCGGTTATGTTTTCGCAAACGGGTTTTTGATTTTGCTCAGCAGACTTTCAATCGGCGGAACATCCTTGGTCGCGCCGCTCACTCCCGCGATAATCTTCTGTGCGATGTCCCTGAAGGCTGCCGACTGTGGCAGAGAAAGTAGCTCATATTCTCGACAATGCCGAGGAGCGGCACGTTCACTTTTTGGAACATCATCATGCCTTTGCGGACGTCGTGGAGCGCGACTTCCTGCGGTGTGGTGACGGTAATCGCGCCGGTGAGCGGAACCAACTGGGTCAGGGTGAGTTGTGCATCACCGGTGCCGGGCGGCAGATCGATGAGCAAGTAATCCAGCTCGCCCCAGAGCACGTCGCGGAACAGTTGCTGGATGGCTGTGTGAACCATCGGACCACGCCAGACGACGGCCGTATCTTCCGGTACAAAGAATCCCATGGAGATCAGCTTCACGCCATGGCTTTCGGCCGGAACGATCTTTCCCTCTATCTGATCCGGGGGCTTGGTCACGCCCATCATC
>JACPZN010000032.1 GCA_016195505.1 Nitrospirota bacterium
GTTTGGACGGCTGTGTGGCCCCTGAACGACGGGCGGCAGGGAGCATTGGTTGGCGTTTGGCCGTGCGATCGGCTCGAACCGGCGACGCTTTCTTAGCCATGGCCACACACTCTCTCGCCGGCAACGGCATAGGCATGGTGTGGAGAGTTTGGAGACGGGAGAATACACATGTTTGCAGAGAGACTCGTGGTGAGGGTCATGCCGATTGCCGTCTGCACATCTCGTCGAGGCCCTGGCATGGTCATAGCGAGAAATGGACGGTTAGTCTTCGTGAGAGTGCGGAACGAGAGAAAGTGTGCTGGCTTGTTTGGCCCGATTTCGGCCTTCCTGCTTGGCTTGATACAGTGCTTGATCCGCCGCCTTGATCAAATCGATAGGGGACGTGTTTCGGCCGGGGATCGTACTGGCAAAACCCACGCGAGCATGATCAAAGAAAGCGGCGTCAATTCACGGACCGCACGGCGCCATTCCTGGTCCAAGAAGTCGTCAAATTGCCGCCGGTTGGTAATGCCGGTGAGGCCGTCAAGACTGGATAGGCGCAGCAGCATCTGGTTCGCTTCCTGGAGTTGACGCATGACCTCAAGGAGCTCCTGCTCACGAGCCCGCCGCCGGTCGATTTCGTGGACCAATCGCAACACTGATCGAACGCGAGTCAGGAGTTCGATTTTGTTGATAGGTTTCCCAATATAGTCGAGCGCGCCTGCGGCAAAGGCAAGTTGGAGATCAACGGGATCGGTCTTCACGGTGACCATCATGATCGGTGTGTCACGGAATCGTTCAACCGCCTTGATCTGGCGGCAGGCTTCGATTCCGTTCATCTCCGGCATCACGATGTCCATGAGGATCAGGTCGACTCGAGAGGCAGCACCGTGCTTGCCGTCATCAAGCCCACGCAAACGGAATGCAGCTGCAGCCGAGCCGGCCACCAGGAGCTGGTCATAGCCGGCGGCCGAAAGGATCGACTGAAGCAAGAGGCGGTCGTCAGCCGAATCATCAACGATCAAAATGCCCATAGTGTTCTGAGTCCAGTGAATATGAGTGGTGTGCCTGAGAAATCGTAGCAGCTAGTCCTGGTAAACTCCAGGATAAAGCTTTTTGACACATGGCTGACAGATACCGTGGCTGAATTCGTCCTCGGAATGTTCGCCGATATATTCCTCCAGCTGTTGCCAGAATCCTCCGTCATTGCGAATCTTTTTACAGGATGCACAGATCGGGATAAGTCCTCTAAGGACTTTGACATCCCGTAACGCTTTCTGTAGCGCATCATTGCTTCGACGGAGTTCCCCTTCGCGCGCTTTGCGGCAGTCCATTTCCTTTTTCAGCGCCAGGGCGGAGGAGGCGCGTGCCAGGAGTTCTACACTGTTCACCGGTTTCGTGATGTAATCATTCGCGCCCGCCGCAAAGGCGGCCTGGAGATTGGAGAGATCGCTTTTGGCCGTAACCATAATGACGGGAATATCGCACAGATGTGGGCGGCTCTTAATCTGGCGGCAGGCTTCGACTCCGTCCAGCTCCGGCATCAGGACATCCATCAGTATTAAGTCAATCTGATTGGGCGGTTCATGGCCGTCCATGTCGAGCATGGGAAACGCCGTCTTTGCTTGGCCCGCCACACGGACCATCACCGCTTTCATCACCAGGCCCATCTCTTTCAGAGATCGAGCACCGGTTTCCTGAATGACCGCTTCCACGACGGTGGAGAGCTGTTCCGGAGAGAGGGCCTGAGGGAGATAGGATTCGAGAATGGTGATTTCCTGTCGTTCTTTGGCGGCAAGCTCTGCTCTGTTACCTTTCTCAAACTGTTCGACCGATTCCCGGCGCTGTTTGATCATGGTCGTCATCACACGACTCATTTCGGCATCGTCGAGATCTTTCTTTATTTCCATTTCCTTGTTCATCACGGCGGCCTTGATCATCCGAATCACGTCCATCCGCAGTTGGTCGCGTGCCTTCATGGCCCGCTTCAGATCTTCTGTGAGACGGTCGTGCAGGGACATGAACACCTCTGTGGAACAGACAATCGAGTGGCTGAGAATACCGCGTCACCTCAACCCAGTCAATGAGATCATCAGCCTGTTGCACTCAGAACAGTCAAGTGGTTTTGAAGCCGATGAAGTAGTATGATGATGAGGGAATCGCGGACTGTTTCATCAACACCCGGCTCTTCCAAGAGGGCCACCATGAATTGGCCGCGCGTAATCAGTCGAGGAGGGATGGTCTTCCTGATGGCGCTCTTATTGGCCGGTTGCCAGAGCAGTTCCCTTCCCGCTGCATCTCCCCTTGTCGTTCGGACCATTGGGCAGTCTTTGACCATCCCGGTTGATGTGCAACGGATCGCGGTATTCTACCCCCGTTCCTCGAATTCTGATTTTTTAGAGGCCTACCAGCGGCTGGAAGG
>JACPZN010000277.1 GCA_016195505.1 Nitrospirota bacterium
AGACGACTCAGATTCGACAGGATCCTACGACTGGACGGTTGGCCGGTATTGTCGCTCATCGCATACTTGAGCGATGGGACTTTGCACAGGACCCCTCCGGTTTACTCGCTCAGATCACCTCAGCCGTTCAGACAACCCTCGGGCCGGAAGATCAACCCCATGCTGTGGGAGTCACGGAATCGTTGAACGATCTCCTTGCCACGTTCGGCCGATCGGAAATCTATACCAGACTCCGATCAGCCACGATCCTGGGCCGCGAAGTTCCTTTTCTCATGCCGTGGGGAGACCATCAAATCATGGAGGGGGTCATCGACCTCCTCTATCGTCTTGGCGATGCGGTCTGGATTGCCGACTATAAGACGGACATGGTTACGTCTGAGCTGGCGGCCGACCGCGCGGAGCAGTATCGAACGCAAGGTGAAGTGTATAAGGCAGCTGTAAAGCGTAGCCTGGGGGTTCAAGAGGTTCGTTTTCATTGCCTCTTTTTACGATGCGCCACAGCAGTAGAATTGTGAAAGGCACTTGTGCTTGATCATGGCTAGGCGGCGCCGGCACGAACTCTCTTCCGAGGATTTCGCAAAGCTGGTGCAACAGGCGGTCGGTGACCTGCCTCCCCCTTATGCAAAGCTCATGGATACGATTGCCGTGGTGGTGGAAGAAGAGCCATCACGGGAAGTTCTGAGAGAGCTTGATCTCGATAATGAGGATGATCTCTTGGGGCTGTATCAGGGCCAATCGTTGGCGAACGACTCATTCTTCACAGCAGGCGGGGCGCAACCGGCGCGGATTTCCATTTACCGCGGGCCGATTCTTCGTCAGTGTGAGAGCCCGGAAGAAGTGGTGCAGGAAGTCTACGACACCGTAGTTCACGAATTGGGGCACCATGTCGGGCTTGAGGATGAGGAGATGCCGTACTGAATTAGGGGCGAATGTTGAGCGCTTTACCAAAAGCTAATAACTCAAAATCAAAAAATTAAAGACTTATATTTTGTGCGCCGCCTTGAGCGAGGGTTTCTGATAACCCCACACCAGCATGACAATTCCGAGTATCACCATCGGGGCGGAGAGCATCTGCCCCATCGTGATTGGTCCTAGCACGAAGCCGATGTGCTGATCCGGCTCACGGAAGAGTTCTACAATGAGCCGACTCATGCCATAGCCGGCAATGAAGCTCCAGAACAGCGTGCCGGGCGGAGTGGGCTTCCGGTCAATCAACCACAACACTGTGAAGAGCAGCAGACCTTCCAACGTAGCCTCGTACAGTTGAGATGGATGGCGGCAAGCCGGGCCTCCGGTCGGGAAGACCATGCACCAATCCACATCCGTCGCCCGTCCGTAGAGTTCACCGTTGATAAAATTTCCCAGTCGGCCGAACCCGAGTCCGATTGGAGTGACGGATGCTGCCAGGTCTGCGACGGTATAGACGGGAAGTCCCCGCCGTTTGCTGAACCAGGACAGCGCAATGATCGTGCCGATGAGGCCGCCATGGAAGGACATGCCGCCTTCCCAGACATAAAAGATCTTCAAAGGATTCTGCGAGTAGTAGGGAAAATTGTAGAACAGTGTGTAGCCGATCCGCCCACCGATAAACACCCCGAAAGCTGCGAAGACCACCAAGTCGTATATCTGATCGGGTCCAATGGGCAGGCTCTTGGTCGCCACCTTTCGCTTGATGAGCAGGTAGGCGGCAGTGAGGCCGATCAAATACATCAATCCATACCACCGGAACTGGAGCGGACCGAACTCCAAAAAGACGGGATTGAGCTGGGGATAGGGAATTGCGGCAAGTGAGCCCATACTGTCTCCGTATTCGCGCATGCAGCGGATGATATGGGAGAAGGCAACCCATTGCAAGCGGACGAGTCGTCTGTATTCTGTCCATTCATCGGTCTCACCAAAGTGGCTCCAGAAGCCATCTGGCCGGTGTGACACCAAAGTACTGTTGGATTTCTGAAACGACTGTGTAGGGGGTTGTTGAAAAAACGAGACCCTTTATTAATCGGACTTAATCGAAGAAGGGAGAGGACAGACATTTTGGCCAGAATATTGCGCATGGCGGTCTGGCACGTTTACTGCTGATACAGCCAGTATCAGAAGAGACACCGACCAGAGGCCTCTTCATAACATTTACACATAGGGAGGTTCGCCATGTCGGAGCAAGGGAATCAGGTCGCCAGGGCAGCAGCATTAATTGCCGGTGGAGCGGTCATTGGAGCGGGACTGGGCCTCCTCTTTGCCCCTAAGACCGGCGCGGAAACCCGCCGGGACATCAGCCGCTATGCCCGCAAGGCGCAGGTGCAGACCACTCGCTGGGGCCGGGCCGTCAAGTCGAGCGTGAAAGACATGATGGATCGCAAGCGTATGCCGGTGAAGAACGGTCACGAAGAACCGGAACTCACTGCGGCGCTGAACTGATTTTTCGGGATGATGAAGATCCGCGGACGTAGCCTGTCGCCGACTACCCTCGGCGCAGGCTGTCTGCCTTTTGTGACCGCGGCGCACA
>JACPZN010000278.1 GCA_016195505.1 Nitrospirota bacterium
CCAATCCGCACCCCCTCGGGCCTCATCATCCAAGCCGAGATTGCCGACACACCGAAAAAACGCGCGACCGGCCTTATGTTTAGAGATCACCTGAAGAAAGACCATGGCATGTTATTCTTCTTCAGTGTCCCGCAAGCCTGGACGTTTTGGATGAAGAACACGAAGATCGCACTCGACCTCATCTGGCTGGACGGCAAGAAACGAGTCGTTCACATCGAGCGCAACGTTCCGATTTGCACCAGAACCGATGACTCCTGCCCCCAGTACCGGCCGAATAGTGACGACGCCCTGTACGTGCTGGAAATCGCCGGGGGTACGGTGGATGGATACAAGATCGAGAAGGGATCGCAGCTGCAGTTCGCCCAGCGCTAACGTATTCTTTCGTCAGATCCGTCCTCGGACGATTTTTCCTGCCACGACCGAACACGGCGCGCGGTAATCACTCCGCTCACCCGTTCAATGGCTTTCAGCACGCGGTTCAAATGGCCCGTGTCGGCAACCTCCACGACAAAATCCAACTCCGCCTTGCGGTCCTCACGTGTAATGATCTCGGCACGGCTGATATTCGCATGGCATTCGGCAATGGCTGAAGAGACATTTGCCAACACACCGGTTTTATCCTCGGCAATGACGGCAACTTTGACGGCATGCTGACCGGGGGTGGCGGTGTCCCACTCCACTTCCACCAACCGTTCCCGATCATAGTCCAAGGCTTCCAGGTTAGGACAATCGACTGCGTGGATCGTCAGTCCTCGCCCCCGAGTGATGTACCCCAAGATCCGATCACCGGGAACAGGATTACAGCAGCGGGACAGCTGCATCAACAAATCCCGCGCACCTTTCACCTGAACGCCCTTCTCCACGCCTTTACCGCTGGGGGCTTTGGCGGGGCTCAACGGCTCTAACGGAGCCGGCGCGCCGCCGGATGCGGGAGCGACAAGCCTCCCGACGATCTGAGCCGTTGCGACATGTCCGAACCCGACGGCTGCAGCCAATTCATCAACCGTCTCAAAGCCCTCTTGACGGGCGACATCGAGAAGCTGGCCGGACTTAAACATCTGTGCTGGCGCCAATCCATGGCGGCGCAGTTCCGATTCCAGCAATCGACGGCCGATTTCGAGGCTTCGCTTCTGTTCTTCGGCTTTGATCCAATGCTTGATCTTGGTCTTGGCGCGCGACGTGCGCACGAACTTGAGCCAGTCCTTGTGCGGAGTCTGGTTGAGTGATGTCAGGATTTCAATGGTGTCCCCACTTGCCACCTCGTGTTTCAGCGGCACAATCTTGCCGTTGACCTTGGCGCCCACACAGTGATCCCCCACTTCGGTGTGAATAGCGTAAGCAAAATCGACGGGCGTCGATCCCTTGGGCAACTCTTTCACCGATCCCTTCGGCGTAAAGACATAGACGACATCGTGGAACAGTTCAAGTTTGACGGAGTCCATGAATTGCCGGTTGTCGGGCAAATCCTTCTGCCATTCGATGAACTGTCTCAGCCACCCAAAAGCCTTGCTGTCCTTGTCATCAACCCGCCCCTGCTCCTTGTATTTCCAATGGGCTGCGATCCCATATTCGGCCACCCGGTGCATCTCCTCCGTCCGAATCTGAAACTCCACGTGCTCGCCCTTCGGTCCCACGACGGTCGTATGGAGCGATTGGTAGAGATTGGATTTTGGAATCGCAATGTAGTCTTTGAACCGGCCGGGCAGCGGGCGCCACAGCGAATGGATCACACCGAGCAATGCATAGCAATTCATCTTCGTGTCGGTAATGATCCGCAGCGCGGTGAGATCATAGACCTCCTCAAACGAGATCGACTGCTTATTCATCTTTTGGTAGATGCCATAGAGATGCTTGGGCCGGCCGTAGACCGCCCCGACCAATCCGTTTTCCGCCAGAGCCTTTTCAACAAGCACTCGAACTTCCTGAATATATTGCTGGCGATCCTCATCCCGCTTCGCCACGCATACGCGTAAGGTCTCATACACATCCGGCTTCAGATGCTTCAGGCAAAGATCCTCAAGTTCGTTCTTCACCCAACCGATCCCGATGCGATTCGCCAAAGGTGCATAGATCTCCAGCGTCTCCTGCGCAATCTCCTGACGCTTGTTCTCGTTGAGATGTTCTAGCGTGCGCATGTTGTGCAGTCGATCGGCAAGCTTGATGATGACGACGCGAATGTCGTCCGCCATCGAGAGCACCATTTTACGGAAGTTTTCCGCTTGTTTTTCCTCGGAGCTTTTGAACGTGATCTTTCCGATCTTGGTAACGCCATCGACGAGATGGACCACCTCCTTGCCGAATTGCCGCTCGAGTTCATCGGCAGTCGCCACCGTGTCTTCCAACGTATCGTGGAGCAGCCCGGCCACCACCGCCGCCACATCGGTCTTAAGCAGCGTCAACACGCCGGCCACTGCCACCGGATGTTGGACGTAGGGCTCTCCTGAGCGACGCGTCTGACCCTGATGGGCCTTGGCGGAGAACTCATAGGCTTTGCGGACCACACCGAGATCCGCATCTGGCTGGTAACTCCGGAGCCGATCCATCAATTGATCAATATCGGTGACTGTCTCGTACACCATGGGTCCTTACTCATTGGCCGTGGGGCGCATGTCGCGGATGCGCAATTGAATCCGCTCAAGCCCGTTCCAATGGTTCAACTCAGGAGTAAACGCAACATCCACAGGGGTCTTGAGAGAGAGGCCATGCGCTTCGAGGGATTTCATGCCAAACCCGATACTGTCGAAGGGAAGTGACCGGCCCTGCCGGAGCATCATCTTGAGATGTTTCTCACCCACGACGCGGGCGCTCATAATCTCAAGCCGTTTCCCCGCGAACATAGGCTCGGGATTGCCGGCTCCGAAAGGATGCAACGGTTCGATTTCCTGCAAGAGGCGAAGAGTCACTTCATCCAACCTAACTTCAGAATCAACGTGAAGCGTAGGAGCGTTTTGTGCCGACTGGGCCCAGGCGCCCGCTACCGCAGCAAACCGCTTGAAAAATTCCGGAAGCCGATCTTCATGAATGGTCACCCCAGCCGCGCTTGGATGCCCGCCGAACGCCACGAGCAGATCACGACAAGACGCCAAGCCATCATAGAGATCAAATCCTGGAACCGTGCGGGCCGATCCCTTGCCAATCCCCCGCTCATTAATGGCAATCACAACGGTCGGCCGATGGTACCGCTCCACCAGACGTGCAGCCACGATCCCAACCACCCCAAGATGCCAGCGCCGCGAGGCCAGCACGATGGCGCTGGGTATTTCATGGGCCTCCACCTGAACAAGAGCCTCCTGCATGATCTCGGCTTCAAGCTGCTGGCGCGCTCGATTCAATTGCTCAAGATGCTCGGCCAACTGCTTCGCTTCCGATTCAGATTCTGTCGTGAGTAGCTGAATCCCTTTAAGTGCGTCATCGAGACGCCCTGCCGCATTCAGCCTGGGGGCGAGCTTGAAGGCAATCGTTTCTGCCATGCACTCCCGCGTCACCCCCGCCACCTGCTTCAACGCTCTGATGCCGCATCGCGCTCCATGTGAAAGTTGCGTCAGTCCTTCACGCACAAAGGCACGATTCTCATCCTGCAACGGCACCACATCGGCGATAGTCGCGAGCGCTACCAAATCCAACAAGGAATCCAAGGGCACCGCCCCAGGCCCATACTTCGCTTGGTAGGCGCTCGCCACCTTGTAGGCCAGACCGCCCGAACACAACCCGCGGAACGGATACTGCGCGTCGCGCCGATGGGGATTCATCACGGCCAGAGCCGGAGGCATTTGCTCATCAGTCTGGTGATGGTCCGTCACGATGACATCAAGCCCAAGTTGATTGGCCAGCGAGATTTCACGGTGCGAGGTCGTGC
This sequence comes from Nitrospirota bacterium, assembly GCA_016195505.1. Lineage (GTDB taxonomy): Bacteria > Nitrospirota > Nitrospiria > Nitrospirales > Nitrospiraceae > Nitrospira_D. The sequence continues at coordinate 3,857 of JACPZN010000278.1, forward strand.
CGCAATCCGAGGTCACAAGCAACGTCACCCCCTCGGCTGCCAGCTTTCTAATCGCGCCCTCGTTGAGTCCGTACCCTTCACGGACCCGATGTGGCACATAGGCACATACCTTTGCGCCGAGCCCACGGAAGAACGAGAGGTAGATGCTGGTCGCCGACATGCCATCGACATCGTAGTCGCCGTAAAAACAGATCAGTTCCCGCTGCGTTATCGCCTGATGAAGACGATCTACGGCCAGTTCGATATCCGGAATTAAAAAAGGATCGTGCAAACGGATGGGGGACATCCACGCAGCCGCTTGATCGAGGGTGGTTACACCACGAGCGAGGAGGAGCGAGGCCGTAGCCGAGGAAATTGACAGAGCCTGAGCCAAGGCCGCCTGTTTCGTGGGATCAATATCGCGAAAGACCCAGAGCCTAGACTTCATCTCCCCCTCATCGTGGGCCTACGCCTGACTGGGTGCTAACTCGTCGGGATGTAAAGGGATGGTAATGGCTCCCCTCCCCTTTGTCAAACCAGTCGCGCCGAAACGAAACCACTGCCGGATAAGGAGAAATCTGCGAATACTGGCGCTGCGGAGGGAGTGCAGATGAAGGCGCAGAAAGCAGAAAGGGGAACAGGAATTGCTCGTTCGCTATTCCCCTCCCTTTTGGACGTAGTTCTTGACGAATTCTTCAGCGTTCTTTTCAAGCACGTCGTCGATTTCGTCGACGAGCTTGTCGATATCTTCCTTCAGCTTTTTCCCGGTTTCAACAACCTTGGGGTTTGCCTTGACCTCTTCCTTGGCTGCCGGCTCCCGTTTCGGTTCTTGCTTGCGCTCCTGTTTTTCCATTCGAGCACCTCCCGTGATTCGGGGCAACTCTCGTGAATCAACGCTGCGCGTGATCCCGCGTATTCAACTTACTCCAGGGTCCGCGAACACGTCAAGCCAAGCAAGAGAACGTGAATCGTCATCCGTGAAGCGTATCTCGCGAACGACGCGATACGCGTGCCCGCTATTTCACAAGCAACGAAACGATGAGCAACGCGACGATGTTGATGACCTTGATCATCGGATTGATGGCTGGACCAGCTGTATCCTTATAGGGATCGCCGACCGTATCGCCCGTGACTGCTGCCTTGTGCGTATCGGTGCCTTTCAACCCCTGCTCCTCAATATACTTCTTGGCGTTATCCCAGGCGCCGCCGCCGCTCGTCATCGAGATGGCGACGAACAGACCGGTGACGATACTGCCGACGAGCATGCCGCCCAATGCCTGCGGCCCCAAGACTACGCCGACCAGAATCGGTGAGATGACCGGAATCAATCCCGGCACCATCATCTTCTTGATCGCCGCCTGCGTCACGATATCCACGCAAGTCCCGTATTCCGGCTTGCCGGTTCCCTCCATGATTCCTTTGATCGTCCGAAACTGCCTGCGCACCTCTTCCACCACCATGCCGGCCGCCTCCCCCACTGCTTTCATGCAGAGAGCCCCGAAGATAAAGGGCAGCATCCCGCCCAAAAAGAGTCCGACTAGGACGAAAGGATTGGAAAGGTCGAACGTGCTCGACCCGCTCCCTTTTGCCACCTCACGCGCATATTCGGCAAAGAGCACCACCGCCGCGAGACCGGCCGATCCAATCGCATAGCCTTTGGTCACCGCTTTCGTCGTGTTGCCGACCGCATCCAACGGATCAGTGATGTCCCGCACCTCTTTGCCGAGGTGGGCCATCTCCGCAATGCCGCCTGCGTTGTCTGTGATCGGGCCGAACGCATCGATGGCCACCACGATACCGGCCATCGACAACATCGACACCGCCGCAACCGCCACGCCGTACAAGCCACCCGATGCCGCACCGCCGCAGATCCAGTAGCTCGTAAGAATCGCGCCCCCGATCACCACCACCGGCCAGGCTGTCGCCTCCATCCCAACCGCCAGTCCGGCGATGATGTTGGTCGCATGGCCCGTTTCACTGGCTTTGGCAATGGCCTTTACCGGCGCATAGCTCTTGGAGGTGTAATAGTCGGTGATAAAGACAAGTGCGAGGGTCACACCCAAGCCGATCAACGCCGCAAGGTAGTAGCTCACCCCGCTCACGCCACCTACACCATCCATAATCGTAGACGTCACAGGATAGAAGGCAATCGCGGCAATGCCGCCCGCCACAAACAAGCCCTTGTAGAGCGCCGGCATAATCTCACCGCCCTGGCTTACCTTCACGAAGAGCACACCGATGATAGTTGCGAAGATCGTGACGCCCCCGAGGGCGAGAGGATACAGAATCGGGGCAGTGACTCCTTTGAACAGCGTGAAGGCCAAGACCATCGCCGCCACCGTCGTCACCGCGTAGGTCTCGAACAGGTCCGCCGCCATCCCGGCACAGTCTCCGACATTGTCGCCCACGTTGTCTGCAATGACGGCCGGATTACGAGGATCGTCCTCCGGAATTCCCGCTTCGACTTTCCCAACGAGGTCTGCGCCGACGTCCGCCGCTTTTGTATAGATCCCGCCCCCCACACGGGCAAACACCGAGATCAAGCTTCCGCCGAACCCAAGGCTCAGCAACGCATGAATCGCCTTCTCCTGACCGGCAATCGACTGTGCAATCGTATAGAAACCGGTGATCGCCAGGAGCCCCAGTCCGATCAGCAAGAGCCCCGTCACCGCGCCTCCACGGAAGGCAACGGTCAGCGCCGCATTCATCCCCTTATGGGCAGCCTGCGCCGTCCGGACGTTCGCCCGCACCGCGATGATCATACCCACATACCCGGCCAGCGACG
>JACPZN010000279.1 GCA_016195505.1 Nitrospirota bacterium
CTTCTGTCTTACCAGGCAAACCTTGCGGCGGCAGCATGTACTCGACCCAATCCTTGATCGAGACCTTGACTGGATTGGCTTTCCAATCCGTCTTATCCTTGGTGATCTCGTACTTTTTCCCGCCGTACCAATCCACCGTAGTGCCGACCAACTTGTCCGAGCTCACTGCGAGCTTGATCTTCCCCTTGCGATCAGGCAACTCGACCAATGGCTTCATGACATCAGTTTGGGACCCGGGTTGCTGCAGCGTGTTGTACACGCGCCAGAATCCCCACATGCCCGTCACGTAATGTTGCGGAATATGGCAATGAAATACAAACTCGCCAGCCAGGGCCTGCAAACCGCCCGACCCGCCTTCGATCACTTCATCGTAAATCTCGGACGGACCGATCGACTGGACATCGAGCCGGTCTGAGGTGTCGCTGATCGGAGGAAACTTTACAGGACCATTCTTGGACAAGGTGGGATCGAGCTTGCTCGTCTCCGGCTGCCTGGCCCAGCGGATCGAGCCGCCATGCAAGTGATGCGAGTGGACGATCTCTGACCCGCCGATCATCCGGAACTTGGCCGGGTCGCCCAAATACGAGCGAGGAATCGTGGTCGCCGGATCGCCGAACGTGTAGGATCCATAGCCCTGCGACTCATCGGCAAACCCGACGAGATGAGCCTGGAGCTCAAGCCTCGTGCCGTGCGGTTCACTGCGATAGTTAAGTAAGCGGGCTGCCGGGCGGTAGGTGTCCGTGTGCGGGTCGCGCTGCGGCAGCATGTCCCCTTTGCGGTTCAAGAGCCGGAACGTCTCGTCTCCCGCCTCATGATAGAAAATAACAAATTCGCGAAAGTCTGAGCCGTTCGCCACATCAATCATGGCCTCCCACCCGCTCTTCATCTCCTCAGCCGTAAAGGGGCTGAGATAGCGAGACCCGCGTGGCTCGACCACGACTGAACCCAACATGCCCAAGGAATATTGATCCCTGGTCGCATGGCTGTGGAAGGCGCGACCGCCTTCCTGCAGATCGAGGGGGATATACCACTCGAATTCGCCGCTCTTTCCTGATGGCACCAGGGCATCAGGATTGTTGGCTGTCGCCGGCTTGCCCGTGCTCGCGACGAGCATCTGGGAACCGTTCACAATTATGTTCGTTGGTTCTTCAGCAATCTCATTGCGTAACGTGATCCGGAGACAATCCCCTTGATTCGCCCGAATGACCAACGGTTGAATCAGATCGCCCTGCAGACCGTTTGACACTGCGCCGCCGGCAAACGTCGGGGCGTCACTCTCCCGCGCTGCCTTATTCTTGGTTTCTTCCTCTCGCACGCCGGCCACATTCTCCGTCAACACGTACATGTAGCCGGGGTAAAAATCGCCAAACCGATTGACCGTGATTTCAACATTGATTGCCGTGATGTCATACGCGCGGACGGGAGCTTGCACCGGACAGCGAGCACCTTGAGTGACCTTCACCTTATCGGGGTCTTCCGCGACGAGGAGCACACCCTGTTGCATCGCATGGGCGCCGGCGCCCTGGAACGGCCCTTTGGTCTGCACCTCTCGCTCGATTTGCTCAATGGCCTTCGACATCTTGTCCTGCAACATCGGACCCGCCTGTTGATGAACCGGCATTATCGCATCAACATGCTGATCTGGCACAAGATGCGCGTCATGCGACATGGCCGCAAACGCAGGCATCTCCCCGGCGAACCAGAGACAGGTCACAAACCCCATCACGCCCGTTCCCGCCCACTTTATTGATGCACCCATATGTTCAGCCTCCTCAATAAATCTGTCACCAAGCCGTCCAGATTAATGCTCACTCGTGGTCGTAATAAGAGTCTGGCAGAGGCCAACTTGCATCGGGGGGATTGTCAGGAGGCCGATCCTTTCTTTCCCACTCCCCTACCAAACACGTATGACATTCACGGCATAGACCAATCCCCCACCCGCGAACGGGCCTCATGTCCAGCAAATCCCGTTCCGTGCCACTCACAGGAAGAGATGTTTCAATTTGCTTGGTTTTGTGATGCATTTGAATAGCACACAGCAGAAGTGCTGGGGCATCGACGCCCCATCACCGGAAAGGCTCACCTGCAACTGTTTGATGTTCTGGAATTGTCTGTTTGTCTTAGAAGCAGCATCGAATGGGGTATGCACGCCCCATTTTCAGCAGGATACCGCTTGAACGGCATCAGATGGCGCGAGGAGGGACGAACGAAAATGACTCGGATGCTTTCTTGTCAAAAGACATCCCGCAACCCATGCTTCTTGACCATTCGCTCGATGGTCTTGCGATCCACACCCGCTTCTCTGGCTGCTCGACTCATATGTCCGTCGTTGCGCTTGAGCAAATCCAGGAGAAACGTCCGCTCGAAAGATTCGACCGCCTGCTGTTTGGCCTGCTTGAATGAGCCCGCCTCTGATTGTGCAGGATCTTTTTCGGCCAATGTCTGCAGCCGATCGGGAAGATGTGCGGTCATCACCGCGGCTCCGTCCACCAACACCGCAGCGCGTTCTATAACATTCTGTAGCTCTCTCACATTTCCCGGCCAAGGATATCGTAGGAGTACATCTGCAGCGGATGGATC
>JACPZN010000280.1 GCA_016195505.1 Nitrospirota bacterium
CGGGCGGCTATCAAGCCTTACGCAAAGCGCTCGGCAAGATCTCACCGGCGGATGTCACCGCCATGGTAAGAAAATCGGGCTTGCGCGGCCGCGGCGGCGCTGGCTTTCCGACCGGGGTGAAGTGGGGATTTCTGCCAAAAGATTATCAAGGCCCCCGCTACCTCTGCTGCAACGCCGATGAGAGCGAGCCCGGGACGTTCAAAGACCGCCAGCTGATGGAGCGAGATCCTCATCAAGTGTTGGAAGGTATCGTGCTGGCCTGTTATGCAATCGGTTCGGAATCCGCCTACATTTATATACGCGGTGAAATGGTGTTGGGCTCGAAGATTTTGGAACGTGCGATCGGCGAGGCGCGTGCCGCCGGCTATATCGGCAAGAATATTCTGGGCATGGGTATCAACGCGGACGTGTGGGTGCATCGCGGAGCAGGCGCCTACATCTGCGGCGAAGAGACGGCCCTCCTTGAATCACTCGAAGGCAAACGCGGCCTTCCCCGCGTCAAGCCGCCGTTTCCGGCTACGCATGGTCTGTATAACAAACCCACTGTGGTGAATAACGTCGAGACCTTGGCCAATCTTCCGCACATACTTAACCGCGGCGCCGAATGGTTTGCGACGATCGGTTCGCCGCCGAAGAGTACGGGCACGAGAGTCTTCTGTGTGAGCGGGCATGTGAAACAACCGGGCAATTACGAAGTCCCGATGGGTATCACGGTCCGAGAATTGATCTATGAACAAGCCGGGGGTATGCGCTCGGACAAACCAATCAAGGCCTTCATTCCTGGAGGAGCCTCGGCGCCGTTTCTGACGCCGGATCATCTCGACGTGAAGCTGGATTTTGAATCGGTCGCGGCAGCGGGATCGATGCTGGGATCCGGCGGCGTCACCGTGATGGAAGAAGGCACCAGCATGGTCTGGGCAGCACTCCGGCTCATGGAATTTTTCTATCATGAATCCTGCGGAAAATGCAGTCCCTGTCGAGAAGGTAGTTCCTGGCTCGTCCAAACGATGCGCAGGATCGTGGAGAAACGCGGCCAAATGCAAGACCTTGAAACCTTGTCGGATTTGTGCAAGAACATCGCCGGCCGCACGGTCTGCGCCTTCGGAGAAGCCGAAGTGGCCCCGATCATGAGCACCTTGAAACATTGGCGGCAGGAGTACGTGACCTTGATCCGCGAAGCGGAAGCGGCGAATCTGATTAGGCCGGAACCAGTGGGACGACATTGAGACGAATCTGTCGATCTGATGATCCGTTGAGTGAAAGCATTCTCCAAATCATCAGATCGACAGATCATCAGATAACGAAGTTTAGCCATGCCGAGCACCACAACACAAACCGTTCGCCTCACGATTGACGGCACTACAGTTCATGTGCCGAAGGGGACGCTCGTGATCGAGGCGGCCCGGCGCGTCGGAATCATGATTCCGCATTTCTGCTATCACCCGAAACTGAAGCCGGATGCCAATTGCCGCATGTGCCTAGTGGAAATCGAAAAGATGCCCAAGCTCCAAACGGCGTGCAGTACTCCGGTGGACGAAGGAATGAGCGTGCGGACGGCCACCACTGTGGTCAATGACGCCCACAAATCGGTGCTCGAGTTCATTCTGGCCAATCATCCGCTCGATTGTCCGGTCTGCGACCAGGGGGGGAAATGCGACCTCCAGGATTTTTCCCATCAATATACGGCGACGACCAGCCGATTCGTGGAGACCAAACGCATTTTCCAAAAGGACTATTTCAGCCCTCTTATCGAGACGCAGATGAATCGCTGTGTGCAGTGTCTTCGCTGCGTCCGATACTGCGACGAAGTGATGGATGTGAAAGCCCTGGCGCCGGCCGGACGCGGCACCATGACCGAAATCAAGCACTTCGGGCCACATCCCCTCGATTGCGAATTTTGTGGCGGCTGCGTCCAGATCTGTCCGGTCGGAGCGATTACCAGCCGGCTCTCGATGTACGAATACCGGCCCTGGATGCTCAAACGGGCCGAGACTATCTGCGGCTACTGCGGAGACGGGTGCCAGATCACCGTCCAGACGAAAGACCACGAGCTGATCGAAGTCAACTCGTCGCACGGTGCAGGGCGCAATAACGGCGACCTCTGCGCCCGAGGATTTTTTGGCTTCCATGCTGCCAGCCATCCCAAACGGCTGACCCATCCGCTTATTCGCCGCAAGGGCGCACTCGTGCAGGCCACCTGGGAAGAAGCCCTGGAGTTTGTGGCGAATCAAGTCGTCAGGATCAAAGCGGCTCACAGCGGACAGAGTTTCGGTGGGCTGATCTCAGCCCGATGTACCAATGAAGAGTTGTACCTCTTCCAGAAATTCATGCGCGTGACCATCGGCACGAACAACATCGACAGCAGCGCGCGCTATGGCCACCTGAACAGCCTGTATGCCATGCGACGGGTGCAAGGCACGCATCGGTGGACTGTCAGCTTCGACGACATTGTGGCCGCGGATGTCTTGTTGCTGGTCGGCACGAACATTACGGAATCCAACCCCATCACCGGCCTCAAAGTGAAAGAGGCGGTGAAGAAACACGGCGCCGCGCTGGTGACGATCGAACCGCTGGAGCCGGCCATCGACACAATCAGCAATATTGCCAATCTGTCACTCCATCACTTCTCGGTTCCAGCAAGGCAGACGCGGAACGCTATCCTCGGCCTGTTGAAGGCCGTCGTGGAGCAGAATCTGGTGCAGCCGGATCTACAACAACGGCAACCCGCATACGTGAGCGCAATCGCACAGGCGCTGCAGCAGATCTCCTGGCAAGACCTGGAGGCGTCGACAGGAGCCGACACCGCTGCCTTTACAGATGCTGCGAAGGTTCTCGCCGGAGGACAGCGGGTGGTCGTCTTGGCCGGACAGGTTCTGTTGCGAAGTGCACAGGGCTACAGTGGATCGCTCAACCTCCTCGATCTGCTCCTCATCATTGGAAAGCTGGATCAACCAGGCTGCGGTTTCGCGCCGCTTGCGGAAGAAAACAATGACCAGGGCGCCGTCGAGATGGGCGCTGTCGCCGAATTCTTGCCTGGCCCCTGTGACATGACCAGTCGTGCAGACCGCGATCGGATCATGGCCGTATGGAAGGGAGAACCTCCCCCCAATATCGGAGCATCTCTGGTCGAGATGTTGGACCGCGCCAGAGCCGGGATTCTGAAGGCCATGTTCATCGTCGGCGAGAATCCCGTGGGAAGCCTCCCCGGCCAAGTGCGTGCGGAAGAATCATTGCGCAAGCTCGACCTGCTGGTATGCCATGAACTGTTTCTGACGGAGACGGCGGCGTTAGCCCATGTCGTGTTGCCGGTCGCTTCGTGGATGGAAAAGAGCGGAACGTTTACCAATACGGAGGGCCATGTCCAGGCCGTCCGCCCGTCGATTGAACCGATCGGAGAAAGCCGGCCCGACTGGGAAATCTTTGTCGCCCTCTCAATCTTACTGGATTCGCCATTGGAGTATGCCGAGAGCAAAGAGATCCTCAAAGAAATCAGAAGCCTGATCACCGGCTATGGTTCGCTCGGCCCGGCACCGATACCGCTAAGAGTCGACCACACGGCCATTGACCGCTACCTTGCCGACGGTTATCAGCACGATCTGACCGCGCGATACAAGCTCCAAGCTCCGATATCGCTGCCGGATGGCACCGTGCGACTGGAATTGGTACAGAGCCTGTTCCACTCCGGGAAATTATCCACCCATTCCAAAGGGCTGTTGCAGGTGGAAGGCAGCGGCGTGCTGCGGATCAATCCACTCGATGCGGCACGATTCGCGTTGGCGGATGGAGATCGGGTCCGCCTGTCCAATGCGCGCGGCGAAATGACCGCGAAGGTGAAGATCGCGGGGCGAATTCCCCAGGGGTCGGCCTGGTTTCCCGACCACTTCAGCCAAACGGCCATGCATTTGTTTGATTGCGTGATCGACCCCATCACTCGCGTTCCGTCGATCCGGACGACCACCGTATCGATGATGAAGGTCGCATGAAGAGACCACCAATGATGTGTACCGCTAATCCAGGAGTCTTATCGTGACCGAACTAGGGTTACGCCTCGCCGTGTCCCTTGCCCAAATCGCCGCGGTCACGGGCATTGTGATAGTGACCGTGCTGATCCTCACCCTCGCCGAGCGGAAAGTACTGGGGTGGATGCAGGACCGCATGGGTCCAATGGAAGTCGGGCCCTATGGCATCCTCCAACCGGTTGCAGATGCCATCAAGCTCTTCTTTAAGGAAGACATCGTTCCGGCCGGCGCCAACAAGTTTCTGTTCAGCCTGGCGCCGCTCCTCGCGCTGGTCCCGGCTTTGATCGGATTCGCCGTCATACCGTTCGGCCCGGACCAGACCCTCGAAGTCTTCGGCATCTCCGTGAAGCCGTTCGTCATCAGCGACATCAATATCGGCATCCTCTACATCCTGGCCTTCGCCTCGATCGGCGCTTACGGCATCATCCTCGGCGGGTGGGCGTCCAACAGCAAATATTCGCTACTCGGCGGATTGCGTTCTGCGGCGCAGATCATCAGTTACGAGCTCAACGTCGGACTGGCCATCGTCGGCGTATTGATTATGTCCGGGTCGCTGAGTCTGGTGAAAATCACCGAAGCACAAGCGGGGGGATTTTGGCATTGGTACGTGTTCGCGTTCCCAGCCCCACAAATCTTTGCCTTCGTGGTCTACGTGATTTCTTCGGTGGCAGAAACAAACCGCGTCCCGTTCGATTTGCCGGAAGCGGAAAGCGAACTCGTCGCCGGATTTTTCACCGAGTACAGCGGCATGCGCTTCGCATTCTTCTTCCTCGCTGAGTATGCCAACATGGTGCTGGTGTCCTGCGTAGCTGCCGCGCTGTTTCTCGGCGGCTGGAACGCGCCGTATCCGGGCACCATTCTCGGTTTACTCGGCCTGCAATCCTTCGCCTGGGCGGAAGGTGTTGCCTGGTTTGCCGTCAAGACCTATTGTTTCTTGTTCCTCTTCTTCTGGCTGCGGGCTACGCTCCCTCGGCTCCGATACGATCAGTTGATGAGATTCGGGTGGAAGGTGATGCTACCCATCGCCCTGGGCAACATTGTGGTGACGGCCCTTGCGGTGTTTATTTACCAACAGATGAAGTAGAGCGCTCAACGTACCAATGACACATACAGCCGCAAGCAAACGCCTCAGCCTTCTCGCATGGTTCAAGACCATCACGTTCTACGAGATCCTCGTAGGCATGAAGGCCACACTCTCGCACTTGGTCCATTACAAACCCATCACCTTGCAGTACCCGCATGAGAAACGCACTCTACCGGATAACTATCGCGGCATGCTCGCGCTGCTCCGATACGACGACGGAACGGAGAAGTGCGTGGGCTGCGACCTCTGCGAAGCAGCCTGTCCATCGCGCGTCATTCGCGTCGTCAGCGCTGAAGTGCCGGGCGAGCCGACGAAACGCTACTCAAAAGAATATTACATGGACATGACCCGCTGCCTGTTCTGCGGAATGTGCGTCGATGCCTGTCCCGTAGACGCGTTGGGTATGACGCGAGAATTTGAATGGGCCGTGTACGACAAGCGGCAGCTCCACCTAAACAAAGAGCAACTGCTCGCGATCGGCGATCGCTCGTTCCCGGTCCGCGAGAAGCGCTTGGAGCTCCAGCATCCCAACGTGGCGTTCTTCAACGTCGCGTTCAAGCACGTGCCGAAAAAACCAGACTGACCTCGCGGATTCTTCCATCGTGGGGCCGGAGACAGCAAATTTCGCGCATTGGTCGCGCCGACGCCGACGTGTAACCCAGGAACTGCATCGTGGCGCCTCTTTTTTTTGGATATTTCGCCGGGGTCATCGCCCTGACCGCCATCCTGGTAGTGGCGCTCAAGAACCCGATCTACAGCGCCCTTTCCCTCCTGGTCATGTTTTTCCACGTGGCCGGGCTGTACGTGACGCTCCACGCCGAATTCCTCGCCGCCGTGCAGATTATCGTCTATGCCGGCGCCATTCTGGTCCTGTATTTGTTCGTCGTCATGCTGCTCAACGTCAAACAGGACGACCGCTATCACGGTCAATGGCGGATTGCAGGATTTGTCTGCATCCCCTTGCTGCTCGAGTTCATGGTCCTGCTCTCCGGCAGCGTCGTCGCAGAACAGTCCAATCGCCCGACGCTGCCAACCGCGCTTCACATCGAAAACGGAAATGTCGCGGGTGGGAATACGCTGGCCATCGGCGAGACACTCTTTTCGACCTATCTATTCCCCTTCGAAGTCGCCTCCTTGATTCTGTTGGTGGCCATGATCGGCGCCATCATCCTCGCCAAGAGAGACCTTGGCGAATGCTAAATGGTCAATTGTCATTGTTGAACGGTATTGAAACTTAACAATTCAACATCGAGCATTGCATGATTCCTGTCAGCTATTACCTCATCTTGAGCACAATCGTCTTTCTCACAGGCGTCGTGGGTGTGCTCATCCGGCGCAACATCATCGCCATTCTTCTGTCGGTGGAGCTGATGTTGAATGCGACCAACATCAACTTTGTCGCGTTTTCTGAACACCTCCAAGATCTGGGCGGCCAGGTGTTCGTTTTGTTCGCCCTGACTGTCGCTGCTGCGGAAGTCGCCGTCGGACTCGCGATCATCATCGCCTTGCACCGATCCAAGTCCACCATCAATGTCGAAGAGTTCAACCTGTTGAAATGGTAGAGGATGTCAACGGTCATTGGTCAGCAGTCATGAGTGAGGAATATGGCTCCAGCCTGCTTTTCTCCAGTGACCAATGACCAGTGACTATTGAGCGCTTATGGCATACACGCTGATCCCACTCCTCCCGCTGGCTGCCTTCCTCGTGCTGGGCCTGGCTGGCTCTCGCATCAAGGAACACGCCCATCTGGTGGCTGTCCCAGCTGTCCTGCTCTCGTGCCTGCTCTCAGTCTCCGCGTTTATCGAGATCGCGCAGGGTTCCGTCATCACCGTTCCGCTGTATACCTGGCTCACTTCCGGGAATCTCGGCATTCATATCGGGCTCTATGTCGACCGGCTCACAGCGGTAATGCTCCTGCTGGTCACCATCGTCAGTTCGCTCGTGCACATTTATGCGATCGGCTACATGCACGGCGAACCGGGCTACGCCCGCTTCTTCAGCTACATTGCGCTGTTTACCTTCTCAATGTTGATGCTGGTGCTGGCCGACAATCTGCTCCAGCTATTCGTCTTTTGGGAGGCCGTGGGCCTCTGCTCTTATCTTCTGATCGGACATTGGTATGAGCGCGCGGCAGCCTGTTCGGCCGCCACCAAGGCCTTCATCGTCAATCGCGTGGGCGACTTTGGATTCATGCTGGGCCTTCTGCTGGTCTGGTATAGTTTCGACTCGCTCAACTATCACGAGATTTTTCCCGCCGCGCATGAAGCAACCAACCTGACAATGAACATCCTTGGTCCCTTCGGCGGAACCTGGGATGTCTCGGTCTTCACCCTTATCTGTCTCTTGCTCTTTACAGGAGCGATCGGCAAATCTGCGCAAGTGCCGCTGCATGTCTGGCTGCCGGATGCTATGGAGGGTCCGACTCCGATCTCGGCCTTGATCCATGCGGCGACGATGGTGACAGCCGGTGTCTTCATGGTGGCGCGGCTCGCTCCACTCTATAACCTGTCCCCGACCGCCATGAATGTCGTCGCCCTTGTGGGTGCCGCGACGATGGTCTTAGGCGCGACCATCGCGCTGACTCAAACGGACATCAAGCGTGTCGTCGCCTACTCGACCGTCAGCCAGCTCGGATATATGATCATGGCATGCGGACTTGGCGCTTACGCCTCCGGCATGTATCACTTATTGACCCACGGCGCGTTCAAAGCCTTGCTGTTCTTGGGCTGCGGCTCCGTCATCATAGCCTTGCACCATGAACAGGACATGCGTCACATGGGCGGCCTTAAGGACAAATTGCCTGTCACCTACTGGACGTTCGTGGTCGGTTCGCTGGCACTCGCCGGCTTCCCGCTAACGGCGGGATTCTTCAGCAAAGATGATGTGTTGGTTTCCGCCTGGTCGTCGGGTCAGCTCGGACAGGTGCTCACGATTTTCGGATTGCTGACCGCCCTCCTCACCGCTTTCTATAGCTTCAGGCTGGTGTTCGTGACGTTTTGGGGACCTTCGCATGTCGATTCGCACCATGCGAATCACATTCATGAGCCGTCACAGACGATCACGATACCGCTCCTCATTCTTGCAGTCTTCAGCATTTTGACCGGTTATCTCGGCATCCCCTCATTTCTCGAACCGGTTTTCTCGACTCAACATGAAGCCGCTTCTGGTCATGGCTCAGCAGGGATCAGTATTATGATCGTGGCAACCGTGATGGGTCTGAGCGGGATTGCCGCGGCCTATTATGTTTATGTGCTCAACCCTCACCTCCCCGACCGTTTCGCACAACAGTGGAAGAGTCTGTATCAAGGCTCTCTGAACAAGTGGTACGTGGATGAGGCGTACGATCGCGCGTTCGTGCGGCCGACCTTGACGGCAGCCTCGGAATTATGGAAGCAGATCGATGTCCATGTGATTGACGGGGCCGTCAATGGAGTGGCTCGAGCCATCGCCTGGGGCGGATGGCTGATGCGGCTCGTCCAAAGCGGGCAGACACAGCACTATGCGCTGGCTATGGCGCTCGGGATTGTGATTGTGACGGCATACTTACTCCTGTGAACGGGAGTAAAAAATTATAAAGGCAAAATTCAAAATGACTGATTCCACACTTTGCATTTTACATTCTTCATTTTTCATTCGGGCATTCCGATGACCGCCTTTCCCTGGCTCAGCTTGTTGATCGTCCTCCCGCTGGCCGGAGCGGTCGCGGTTGTTTTTGTGAAGGAAACCACGGTCCGGCTCACCGCGCTCGGCATCACTGTCGCCAATCTACTGATCTCGCTCCCTCTCTGGTGGTTATTCGACGCGCCTTCTGGCCAGATGCAGTTCGTCGAGCAAGCAATCTGGATCGCTTCCCCACCGATCCGTTACAAACTCGGTTTAGATGGAATCAGTTTGCCGCTCGTGCTGATGACGACGGTGTTGATGCCCCTCTGCGTCTTGATCTCCTGGCAATCCGTCGAAACGAGAATCCGGAGTTTCATGGCCATGCTGTTGATTATGGAAGGGGCCTTGATCGGTGTGTTTGTCGCCCTCGACTTCGTGCTGTTCTATGTGTTTTGGGAAGCCATGCTGATACCGATGTATCTCCTGATCGGAGTCTGGGGCGGACCGAATCGCCTCTATGCCGCGATTAAATTCTTCCTCTACACTCTGGCTGGCAGCGTGCTGCTGCTGGTTGCGATTCTGGTCCTCTATTTCCAAGGCGGCCATACATTCGACATTCTTCAGCTGAGCCAAGGCGCCTATTCGAATTCGCTGCAATTCTGGCTCTTCCTCGCGTTCTTTGCCGCGTTTGCCGTGAAGGTGCCGATGTTCCCGTTCCATACCTGGCTGCCCGATGCCCATGTGGAAGCGCCGACAGCCGGCAGCGTGATCCTCGCCAGCGTCTTGCTGAAGATGGGGGCGTACGGGTTCGTGCGATTCAGCTTGCCGATGTTGCCGGATGCGTCGAAGGCCTTCACGCCGCTGATGGTGACCCTCTCGATTGTCGCGATCATCTATGGCGCCTATATGGCGTTGGCCCAGGCCGACCTGAAAAAGCTCATCGCCTATTCGAGCGTCAGCCATATGGGATTCGTCACGCTGGGGCTGTTTATGTTCAACATCCAAGGCATCGAAGGTGCCGTCATGCAGATGGTGAACCACGGCATTACAACCGGCGGCCTCTTCCTCTGCGTCGGAGTGATTTACGAACGCACCCACAGCCGGCAGATTGCCGACAATGTCGGCCTTACAAAGCCGATGCCGCGTTATGCGGCGCTGTTGGTCATCTTCGCGCTGTCCTCACTGGGCTTACCCGGCACGAACAGCTTCGTGGGAGAGTTCATGGTGTTGGCCGGCACATTCCTCTGGAGCAAGATTGCCACGGCCCTGGCGTCCTTAGGGATTATCCTCGCTGCCGTGTACATACTCTGGATGGTCCAACGTGTCGCCTTCGGTGTCCCGTCGCCGGCCTATCTCCCGAAGCTCCGTGACGTGAGCCAGCGCGAGATGATCACTCTGGTTCCGCTCGTGCTGTTGATCTTTTGGATCGGCCTGTTCCCTAATCCAATTTTGACCCGTATGCATGCGAGCGTCGAGAAAGTCATCGCGCGCTCGTTCCCATCGACCCCGGAGCCGGTGACGGCCCTGAGTCAGCTCAATGAGCTCACGCCGCCTGCGAAGGACGCAGCCTTAACAGCGGGGGAGGCACGACAGCCATGATCTTTTCCCCAGGTGATCTGTTCCTGATTTTGCCTGAGCTGCTGGTGATCACAGCTGCCTGCGTGGTGCTCGCGCTCGAACCAGTCCTGCATTCGTCTCAGAAAGATGGGCTAGTCTGGTTGAGTCTCGGCACATTGGCCATCTGCATGGGCCTGACGGCTTCGCAGATGAACCATGCTGCGTCAGGGTTCGGCGGACTCGTCGTCATCGACGCTTATGGGTGTTTTTGGAAACTCCTTCTTTACTTCGTTACCGGCCTCACCATCCTCTTGTCTTATTCGTACCTGAGAGAAGAGCGGCTGTACTTTGGTGAATACTACGGCTTCGTCCTGCTCGCACTCTCCGGCATGATGGTGATGGTGTCCGCGGCAGACTTACTGACGATCTATCTCGGCACTGAATTGATGTCGCTCTCGCTCTACGTGATGGCAGGACTCAAACGATCGGAACCCCGCTCGCTGGAAGCCTCGGCAAAATACTTCGTTCTGGGCGCCTTCTCGTCCGGCATTCTCCTCTATGGCATTTCGCTCCTCTACGGTGCGACCGGAAGTACCAGGCTCCCGGCCATTGCCGTGGCGATTTCAGGACGAAGCCTGGACGATCCCCTGCTTTTGTTTGCCACCATCTTGCTGGCGGTCGGTTTCAGCTTCAAACTGGCCGTCGTGCCCTTCCACATGTGGACGCCTGACGTCTATCAGGGCGCCCCAACCTCTGTGACGGCCTTCATGGCGGTAGCATCCAAGGCCGCGAGTTTCGGTGCCTTCCTCCGCGTCTTCGTCGAAGGGCTCGGCGGCCTGAAGACCAACTGGTCCGCAATCTTCTTGCTGCTATGTACCGCCACACTGGTGTTGGGCAATATCGTGGCCTTGGTACAGACCAACATCAAGCGGATGCTGGCCTACTCCAGCATCGCCCATGC
This sequence comes from Nitrospirota bacterium, assembly GCA_016195505.1. GTDB lineage: Bacteria > Nitrospirota > Nitrospiria > Nitrospirales > Nitrospiraceae > Nitrospira_D. The sequence continues at coordinate 11,225 of JACPZN010000280.1, forward strand.
CGGCTATGCCTTAATCGGTGTGGTAGCCGCCGGACGGGTGGAGGGATCAGCCGGCGGCACCAACGGTATCGCCAGTGTCCTGCTGTACTCATGATGATTTTCATGGTGTCCCTCGCAGGCATTCCTCCGACGGCCGGGTTTATCGGAAAATTTTATGTCTTCATGTCCGCCGTGGAAGCCGGCATGACCTGGCTGGCCGTCGTCGCGCTCATCTTCGCCGCCGTTTCGGCCTACTACTATCTTCGTCTGGTGATGGTCATGTACATGCGCGAGCCAGGCGAGGCTACAGCAACCTCGCCTCGACTTGTCATGTCGCCGACTCTCTCGATCGTGCTGGCCTGTGCGGTAGCGGGAGTGGTGATCTTTGGGTTTTATCCTAATCCGCTCGTGAACCTCGCCACGCAGGCCGTACTGACCCTGAAATAAGGACCCTAGGTGCTAGAAGCAGGTGCGCCTCGTTGCCGCTTATGCTACGCTTGCTCACATGGGAATCTTCATGGATATCTTTCGCTTCCTGCTTGATGTCTTCAAAGCATTCATACGACAGGGCTGCGCCAGCCTGGCTGCTTCTTTGGCGTTCTTCTCGCTGCTCTCGCTCTTTCCGCTCGTTTTCCTGCTTCTTTACGGAATCAGCTTTCTCGTCAGCCAGGATGTCATCGGCGAGCAGTTTCTGCTGAGCTTCCTGAAAGGGTTCCTACCCTCCTTGGGGGAACGGCTGGCTGAGGAACTCCATCGGATCAGCGCACTGGAAAGCGTGCGGTGGATCGTTTTCCTATCGTTTTTCTGGTTCGGGGGGCTCGTCTTTTACGAACTCGATTACGCGCTGAACGTGGTGTTCGAGAGTACCAGGCGTCGCCATCCCCTAATCTCGACCGCCATCTCCGTCGCCTTGCTCGGATCCACTGGTCTCCTCCTGATCATCTCCTATGTCGCCACGCAGACAATCAACTTTCTAACCGGCTACGCACCCAGGCTCTGGGGCCTGGATCTCGTCGCCCTGGCCGCCCACGACTTTCAGCTGACCTATACCTTGCCACTCTGCCTCGCCTTCCTGACAGTCAGTTTCCTGTATCGCTACGTCCCTCGACGGCGCCCGGAATGGCGGGAAGCTATGGCGGGAGCTATGACGTTCGGCGTGCTGTGGGTCGCGGCAAAATTATTATTCGTCACGTACAGCGGTTATGCCACGGTATACGTCAAGCTCTATGGATCGCTGCTGGAAGTCGTGCTCCTGCTTCTTTGGGTCTACTATTCAGCCGGCTTGCTGTTGTTGAGCGCTCTCATCGCTCACAAGCTCCAGCAACGTGCCCAAGTATCTGCTTCCACATTGACCGATACGGTCTAGGCGATTCGTTTACACTGGCCTTCCTTTCCATAATTTAGGGTCGATGCAACTTACGGCCTTTTTCTGGCGAGGTCACCCCTTCCTCGATACAATGGCAACCGGCAGGATTGGGGGTTAAACAACATGTTTGAAGAATACGGCAAAGAGCTCATGATGCTGGGGGGGACGATTGCAGGGTTCATCGCGGCCCTGCTCACCGTGATGGAGAAGCTCCTCGATATTCAGCACCGCATCCATTCGAAAAAAGAAAAGAAGAATTCGTGCCAACCGGAACGCGCTGTCGCAGATGCCACGCCAAGCGTCGATTTCTTTTCCTCGAAACCCCTGCGCGGGTCTTCCTATCTTCTGCTGTACGAAACAAGCGTCATTGTGGCGGCCGGCGTCCTCCTCAACTACATCGGCCTCACCCTCAGCCGGCACCTTGAGAGCATCCTCTTTCTGGACATGACGGGCACGGCCCTTGTGGCCATCCTGCTCGGTCCTTGGTGGGGCGCCATCGTCGCACTGCTCTCAAACTCCGTGGTGAATTGGCTGCTCTTCCCGGAAGCAGGAGCCGATGTGGTGATCTTCCCCTGGTCGCTGGTCAATATGGCCGGGGCTCTGTTCTGGGGGACGTTGGCCCGCCAACCGAGCTTTCAGAAATACGTGCGTACCAGCAAGAGTTCCGGCCTTGCCCACACCTGGTTCTTGCTGAGTTTCGGCGTGGCAGGAGCCGTCGTCATGAGCATCCCCGGCACCCTGGTCCAATCCGCGCTCAATGAACGTTCGATTTTCGCTCTGAACCCGGAAGTAGCGGAATCCCTCAGCATGCGGATTGAGCATTGGGAAGCGACGGTTCAGGTGTACTTGGAATCCGCCCTCGGCCTTCAATGGAGCGAGAGTATCAGTTGGTACGTCGTCAACTGGTTCCAGAACTGTGTCCGCTATATTCCGGACAAGACGATGAGCGCCGCCATCGCGCTGGTCATCTTGAAATATGGGTACCCGCTGTTCGAACGAGAACTGATTCACGGCGGCCCGGAAGGGGAACGACCCAACGACGAACGAATTCTTCCGCTCGTGTTGGGGCTGATCTATGCCCCATCCTACGCGGCCCTCATCAGCCATGAAGATTACGCAGGACCCTTGTACTGGCCCCTGTGGTCGACGCCCTGGCTGTTCATTCTCTATGGATATTTCAGAATCCGTTATTGGGGACCGACGGACGATGCGCTCCACGAGGCGCGCCTCCAGCGCGCCGAGCGCTATGCGCGAGCCTTGAAGCCCATTGGGAAAGAGCCGTCCTATGAATTCTGCCGCCGGCTGACCTTCGCGACGCTCATTGCGAGTTTGCTCTTTGCGCTGTGCTTGCCCATTCTGCTGATGGACTTTTATCGTGTGACGTTCAAGTTCTTCTGTGTCGTCTATGGATTCCTCCTCGTTGTCCACCTCATCCGCGTCGCTATCGCACAAAATATTTCCGTCGCGAGGGCGGACGGCTAAAGTGTCAACCGTCAATGGTAAGCCCTCACCCCATCGGAGTAACACCCTTCACCTTCCACTGACGAATGCCGCTTGACAACTGACGCACTCTAGCTTCTCGATGAACTCCAGTGGGCGCATCACCTGCCCGACCCGCCTCCAGGGCCAGAGTGTCGGCGGTACGGTCTGGATTTCAAACACCGTGACCAGCCCCACGAGTTGCGCATCTTCCAAGACTGGAAATCCCCCGTACCCGTGGGACTGGAAGTACTGATTCACCGCCTCTTCCAATGTGCAATTCGATGGAATCGACGTGACTTTCCGCACCATCAAGTCCCGAACTGGGACGGTCGCGAGCGATTGCCGCAGTGCGGCTTGACGACGACTCGCCAGCGCTGCAGCAAAGAGAAACATGCCGATGAAGATCACCCATCCCCCGTTTGACACCGTAGAAGTCGGCAACGCGCCGTTCAAGGCTCCGAAGATCACCACCACACCCAGAAGCCCCAGCACCACGCCAAACCCGAGGCCAACCACTGCCGCTTGCTTCGTGGCTCGATAGAAATCCTTCCCCCAGGCCCACAGCCCTGCTCGCAAGACCCGCCCACCATCCAACGGGAACCCCGGAATCAAATTGAAGAGCCCAAGCTGCACGTTCACCATTCCCAGCAAGGCACCAAGGATAATCGGGCCTTGCAGCGCATGTTGCTGTTGAAGAGACTCGGCGAGTATGACGAATCCAAGACAGACCGCTCCAAGCGTGAAGCTGACAGCGGGCCCGGCCACCGCGATGAGAAATTCCGCGCGCGGAGTGGGAGCTTCCTTCCGCATGTGGGCTACACCGCCGAAGATAAACAGCGTGATCTGGTCGATGGGGATGCGATAGCGCAGCGCCACATAGGAATGGCCGAGCTCGTGTAAAAGCACGGAGAGGAACAAGAGGACGGCGCCGATTCCGCCCATCGCCCAATAGCGCTCAGGCGACAATCCCGGCAGACTCTCCGGTAAATATCCGGTCGACAGCGTCCACGTCACGAGAAGAAACACCAGAAACCACGACGCATGCACCCGAATGGGAATCCCCAGCGCGCGCCCGATTTCCCAGGATGGCACATGCATAGTCACAACGTAACAGCCGAATACGTAAGGGGTCAATTCATCTTCGACCGGCTTCAGGTATACTAGTCACCATGCTACGGCGATCGAATGCATGGCTGCTCAGCGCCCTGCTCATGGGAAGCCTGCCACACTCCCTGCCGACAGGGAGTGTGGCTCAAGTCATCACGTCCGGTCCACCGTCCTGCCCGGGCGTCGCCCTGACCTTTGACCTCTGCCCCGTCCGGAAGGGGTCAGGATACGATCAGGCCCTGATGGACTACCTAATCGAACACCAGATCCCTTCCACCTTCTTCGTGTCCGGCAAATGGATGGCCAAACACGAGGGGGAAGTGGACCACCTACTCGGCGTAGGATTTTTCGAGATCGGGACCCATGGCGAGGTGCACGCCCATCTACCCATGCACAATGCCGACGAACAACGTACGGAGATTCTTGGCCCGGTCAAAGTTCTGCATGAGCACTATGCTCATGAAGCGACGTTGTTTCGCCCGCCGTACGGGGAATACAACGACGTGACTGTTGATGTGGTGAAGGCGCTCGGTCTCCGGTTCATCCAATGGAACATCGAATCCGGCGATCCGGACCCCAGCCTTTCGACAGACCAGATTCTTGCGCGAGTCGCGAAACGCTCGAAGCCCGGCAGCATTATCGTGTTTCATGCCAACGGCAAGGGCAAGCAGACCCGTCAGGTGATCGAACGGCTCACGATCGAAGTCCTGCCCCATAAAGGACTCAGGCCCATGACAGTCAGTGAACTCTTGAACTGCAAACCGCCCGCCCCATGACCGAACCCGTGATCAGGGATATGAATCCGGACGATCGCGAGGCAGTCGTCCGACTGCTGGGTGAGTCCGATCCCTGGAGGACACTCGGATACACAAAAGACGATTGGGATTGCATCTTTTGCCCGCTTCCCCAAGGGCGAGACAGCTACGTAGCTGAAGTTGAGGGCAAGGTCGCCGGCATTGCCATCGTTCGCGAGAAGTTCTTACTGGGCGACTATCTAGAGCTCTTGGGCATCGCACTCTGGGCGAGAGGCAAGGGGCTAGGGGGAACATTGCTGCGACATATCGAGCCAATAGTGTTTGGAAGAACCAAGAACCTCTTCGCCTGCGTGTCCGACTTCAACACACAGGCGCGGGCCTTTTATCAGAAGCACGGCTATCAGGAAATCGGCCCCATGCCGAACTTTCTGATCCCCGGCAGCGCGGAGCTGCTACTGCGCAAGACGGCAGGCCCGGCGAGGGGCAGGGCGCAAGTCCAAAGGTAAAAGTAATAAGTGAAGATTCTCCCGGGCCCACTTTTGCCTTTTTACTCTTAACTTTTGACTTCGCGAAAACCAATGCAGGTCAAAAAGCTCCTCCATACCCGCATGCGCGTCAGCGATCTGGATCAGACAATCCAGTTCTACACCACTGTGCTGGGTCTTGAAGTCATCGAGCGCAAGACGTCGCCGCGTGGATCGCAGCTGGCCTTCTTGAAAGTGCCCAACAGCGACGAGCTGATTGAGCTGACCAGTTTCCCACCGAGCGGCCCGGTGAGGGTCCAGGAAGATCTCGTCCATCTCGCCTTTCAGGTGGAGAGCCTCGACGACACCATCGCCTCGCTCGTTGCGAAAGGGATCAAGGTCACAGATGGCCCCACGCAAACCTCCTCCGGCAGCCGATTCATCTTCATCGACGCCCCCGACGGCTACGAAGTGGAACTCATCGAACGGCCGCCGGACGTGAAGATCGTCTAGCCTAAAATCATCGATCAATAATCATTCGTCAAGGGTGAGCTAGTAATAGCTCCCGGCGTTTTCCTTTATTCGAATCACTATTGACCAGTGACCACTGACCAAGTAATGTTTCCCGCGTTTCACGCTTCACGAACGACGAGAGACGGGAGGAATCGGGGAATGAAGAACTGGTTTTTTCGAGGGCATGGCCTCGGCAACGACTACATTGTGGTGGATCCCAAGAAGCTAACGTTCAAGCTGACGCCTTCCAACATCAAGTCTGTCTGTGACCGAAACTGGGGGCTAGGCAGCGACGGCATTCTGGCGCTTGTCCCGTCGAAGAAAACCGATTTTGGCCTGCGCATTTTTAATCCGGACGGCAGCGAAGCGGAAAAATCTGGGAACGGCCTCCGGATCTTTGCGCGCTATCTCCACGCTACCGGCAAGACCAAGAAGAAGCATTTCACGGTGGAGACCAAAGGCGGGCTGGTCGCCATCGAGTTACATGTCGATCGCCACGGAGATGCCAGCGCGGTGACCGTCGAAATGGGCCACGCCACGTTCAAGCCCGCCGCACTCCCCTGCCTGCTCGACGTCCCGGAGTTGATTCAGCAACCCATCGAAGCTGCGGGACGCTCTCTGGCCTTTACAGGTGTCAGTGTCGGCAATCCGCACTGTGTGGTGTTCAAGCCTGCCGGAGAATCCTGGTCTCGGGAAGACTTGCTGACGCTTGGCCCCGCGCTCGAGGGCGATCAGGCGGAAACCCTCGCCGACGGCTTGCGTGCCGGCGGCGCAGGCGGTGACGATCGTGTTGTTCGGGCCCTGCGCGTTGAACGCCAGCGAGA